>NZ_JBNGGG010000033.1:0-138782 GCF_049974585.1 Streptomyces sp. UG1
CGCCCCCGCGACTGGGACACCGCCGAACGCGAGGGCCGCACCATCACCCCCCTGCTCACCCGCCTCAACGCCATCCGCAGATGCCATCCCGCCCTGCACCGGCTCAGGAACCTCCGCTTCCACCGGACCGACAACGACGCGCTCATCGCGTACAGCAAACGCACTGGTCCGGACACGGTTCTGGTGGTCGCCAACCTTGATCCCCACCACACCCAGGAGGCCACGGTCTCGTTGGACATGCCGCAACTCGGCCTGGACTGGGACGCCTCGCTGTCCGTGCACGACGAACTGACGGGTGAGATCTACCGCTGGGGCAGGACCAACTACGTACGCCTGGAGCCCGGCCGGGCGCCCGCGCACGTGTTCCACGTCCAGGCATCGCCGTCGCAGATCGGAGGGTCTTGAGCGTCATGACCGTCAACGAGCCCGTGCTCGACACGTTCGAGGACACTCCTGCCAAGGACCGTGACCCCGACTGGTTCAAACGTGCCGTCTTCTACGAGGTCCTGGTCCGCTCATTCCAGGACAGCAACGGCGACGGCGTCGGCGACCTCAAAGGCCTGACCGCCAAACTCGACTACCTGCAATGGCTCGGCGTCGACTGCCTGTGGCTGCCGCCCTTCTTCAAATCACCGCTCAGAGACGGCGGCTACGACGTCTCCGACTACACCTCGGTGCTGCCGGAATTCGGTGACCTCGCCGACTTCGTCGAATTCATCGACTCCGCCCACCAGCGCGGCATGCGCGTCATCATCGACTTCGTCATGAACCACACCAGCGACCAGCACCCGTGGTTCCAGGAATCGAGAAAAGACCCCGACGGGCCCTACGGCGACTACTACGTGTGGGCCGACGACGACAAGGCCTACGCCGACGCCCGCATCATCTTCGTCGACACTGAACCCTCGAACTGGACGTACGACCCGGTCCGGGGGCAGTACTACTTCCACCGCTTCTTCTCCCACCAGCCGGATCTCAACTACGAGAACCCTGCCGTGCAGGAGGAGATCCTGGCCGCCCTCCGCTTCTGGCTGGACCTGGGCATCGACGGCTTCCGGCTCGACGCCGTGCCCTATCTGTACGCCGAGGAGGGCACGAACTGCGAGAACCTTCCCGCGACGCATGAATTCCTCAAGCGGGTCCGTCGTGAGATCGACGCGATGTATCCGGACACGGTGCTGCTGGCGGAGGCGAACCAGTGGCCGGAGGACGTGGTCGACTATTTCGGCGACTACCGCAGCGGCGGCGACGAGTGCCACATGGCGTTCCACTTCCCCGTGATGCCGCGGATCTTCATGGCCGTGCGGCGGGAATCCCGCTATCCCGTCTCGGAAATCCTCGCCAAGACCCCGGCCATTCCCTCCGGCTGCCAGTGGGGCATCTTCCTGCGCAACCACGACGAGCTGACCCTGGAAATGGTCACCGACGAGGAACGCGACTACATGTGGGCGGAGTACGCCAAGGACCCCCGCATGCGCGCCAACATCGGCATCCGCAGGCGGCTCGCCCCGCTGCTCGACAACGACCGTCACTCGATCGAACTCTTCACCGCCCTGCTGCTCTCCCTGCCGGGCAGCCCGATCCTGTACTACGGCGACGAGATCGGCATGGGCGACAACATCTGGCTCGGCGACCGCGACGCCGTCCGCACCCCCATGCAGTGGACGCCGGACCGCAACGCCGGCTTCTCCACCTGCGACCCCGGACGGCTCTGCCTGCCGACCATCATGGACCCGGTCTACGGCTACCAGGTGACGAACGTCGAGGCGTCCATGGCCTCGCCGTCCTCCCTGCTGCACTGGACCCGGCGCATGATCGAGATCCGCAAGCAGAACCCCGCCTTCGGGCTCGGCACCTACACCGAGCTGCAGTCCTCCAATCCGGCCGTGCTCGCCTTCCTGCGCGAGTACGAGGACGACCTGGTGCTGTGCGTGCACAACTTCGCGCGCTTCGCGCAGCCCACCGAGCTCGACCTGCGTGAGTTCAGCGGACGCCATCCGGTCGAGCTGTTCGGCGGGGTGCGTTTCCCGGCCATCGGCGAACTGCCGTATCTGCTGACCCTCGGGGGCCACGGCTTCTACTGGTTCCGGCTCACCCGAGTCGCATCCCGCATCGGCAGACGCCTTTGAGCGTGAGCTTCGAGCGTGTGCCGAGGAAAGGACGCGTCACCATGCAGAAGACCGCATATCCCCGACCCACCCGTACGGTCGACGCCAGCCCCATGGCCTCGCTGGCCGGGCTGCTGCGCGAGTGGCTGCCACGGCAGCGCTGGTTCGCGGGCAAGGACCGGCCCGTCACGGACCTCGCGCTGCTGTCGATGACGGAGCTGTTCCCGGGCTGTCTGCATCTGCTGGTGCACGCCGGCCACTCGGCGGTGCCCGCACCGGGCGGCGCTCCCCCGGCCGGTGACTGCTACCAGTTGCTGCTCGGCGTCCGCCAGCATCTGTCGCCGCGGCTCGGCCGGGCGCTCATCGGCCGCGCGGAAGAGGGGCCGCTGGCCGGTCTGACGGTGTTCGACGCGCTGCAGGACCCTCGTTCGGCCCAGTTGCTCCTGGACCGGCTGCGCCACCCCGGCACGGCGGGGCCGCTGCGCTTCGAGGCGGACTCCGCCGTGCCGCTGCCGGCCGGGCTGGTACCCCGGCTGCTGGACGCCGAGCAGTCCAACTCCTCGCTGGTGTACGGCGACGCGTTCATCCTGAAGCTGTTCCGGCGCATCCAGCCGGGCGTCAATCCCGACCTGGAGCTGTCCGGCGCGCTCGCCGGGCAGGGCTGCGGCCGGGTGCCGGCCCCGGTGGCATGGTTCCGTACGACGCACCCGTGGGAGGCGACGCTCGGCGTGCTCCAGCCGTTCCTGCGGGACGCCTCCGACGGCTGGACCCTGGCACTGGACGCGCTGGCCTCGGGCGGCGACTTCACCCCCGCGGCCCGTGAGATGGGGCAGGCGACGGCGGAGGTGCATCTGGCGCTGGCGGCGGCCTTCCCCTCCCGGGCCCGCGCCGAGAACGGCCGTACGGCGGCGGAGATGACCGAACGCCTGGAGCTCGCCGCGCACTTCGTCCCCGCGCTCCAGCCCTACGTCCCCGGTCTGCGCACCGCCTTCGGTGCCCTGGCCGCCTGCGACCCCGGCCCGTCCGCCCAGCGCATCCACGGCGACCTGCACCTGGGTCAGGTGCTGCGGGCCGGCCGAGAGTGGTTCGTCATCGACTTCGAGGGCGAGCCCTCGCGCCCGCTCGCCGAGCGGCGCGGCGTCCACTCCCCCGTGCGCGACATCGCCGGCATGCTGCGCTCCTTCGACTACGCCGCCCGGCAGCGCCGCCCGTGGCGTCCGGAGTGGGCGCGCCGCTGCCGGGAGTCCTACTGCGCGGGCTACGCCTCCCGCGCCGGGTGGGACCCCCGCAAGAAGCACGGGCTGCTCCGTGCCTATGAGACCGACCGCGCCGTGTACGAGGTGCTGTACGAGGCCCGGCACCGACCCGACTGGTTGCCCGTACCGATGGCGGCGATCGAACGCCTCGCCGTGAGAGGAGCCTGACCCATGGCCCTGCACGAGACCTCGCCCCCCGAGTCCGCCGGACCGGGCCGGCACACCACCGCGCCGCCCCTCGATCCGGCCGACCGCGACCGCCTGCTGTCGGGCGCCCACCACGATCCGCACGCGCTGCTCGGCGCCCATCCGGTGCCGGGCGGGATCGCCTTCCGTGCGCTGCGTCCGTTCGCGCGTGCGGTGAGCGTGGTGGTCGACGGCGAGCGCACCGCGCTGGTCTCCGAGGGCGGCGGCCTCTTCTCGGCCGTACTGCCGCTGGACGCGATCCCCGCGTACACGCTGCTGGTGTCGTACGCCGAGGACGGGTCCGACGAGCGCGAGGTCCACGACCCGTACCGCTTCCTGCCCGCCCTCGGTGAGCTCGACCTGCACCTGATCCGCGAGGGCCGGCACGAGGAGCTGTGGAAGGCGCTCGGCGCCGAGCCGATGATCCACCAGGGCGTGGCCGGCACCCGGTTCACCGTATGGGCGCCCAACGCCCGGGGTGTGCGGGTCGCCGGGGACTTCACCTACTGGGACGGGACGGCGTTCCCGATGCGGTCCCTCGGCGCGTCCGGGGTGTGGGAGCTGTTCCTGCCGGGCATCGGCGAGGGCACCCGGTACAAGTTCGAGATCACCTCCCGCTACGGTCACCGCTTCCTCAAGGCCGACCCGATGGCGCGCCGTGCGGAGGTCCCGCCGGACACGGCGTCGATCGTGCACGCCTCGCACTACGAGTGGGGCGACGAGGAGTGGATGGCGCACCGCCGTGACGTCCCGGTGCACCGGGCCCCGTTCTCGGTCTACGAGGTCCATCTGCCGTCCTGGCGACCGGGACTGACGTACCGCCGACTCGCCGAGGAACTGCCGGCGTACGTCAAGGACCTGGGCTTCACCCATGTCGAGTTCATGCCGGTCGCGCAGCATCCTTTCGCGGGTTCCTGGGGCTACCAGGTCACCGGCTTCTACGCGCCCATGGCCCGCCTGGGCACCCCGGACGACTTCAAGTGCCTGGTCGACGCCCTGCACCGGGCCCGCATCGGGGTGATCGTGGACTGGGTGCCGGCCCATTTCCCCAAGGACGACTGGGCGCTGGCCCGGTTCGACGGGGACCCGCTGTACGAACCCGGGGACGCGCGGCGGGCCGAGCATCCGGACTGGGGGACGTTCGAGTTCGACTACGGACGTACGGAGGTACGCAACTTCCTCGTCGCCAACGCGACGTACTGGTGCGAGGAGTTCCACATCGACGGGTTGCGGGTGGACGCCGTCGCCTCGATGCTCTACCTCGACTACTCGCGGGAGTCCGGGCAGTGGTCGCCGAACGCGTTCGGCGGGCGGGAGGACCTGGCGGCGATGCGGTTCCTGCAGGAGATGAACGCGACGGTGTACCGGCGCAATCCGGGGGTCGTCACGATCGCGGAGGAGTCGACCGCCTGGGGCGGGGTGACCCGGCCGACCGACAGTGGCGGGCTGGGGTTCGGGCTGAAGTGGAACATGGGCTGGATGCACGACTCGCTGGTGTACATCGGCAAGGAGCCGGTGCACCGCAAGTACCACCACAACGAGATGACCTTCTCGATGGTGTACGCCTACAGCGAGAACTACGTCCTGCCGATCTCCCACGACGAGGTCGTGCACGGCAAGCAGGCGCTGGTGTCCAAGATGCCGGGCGACTGGTGGCAGCGCCGCGCCAACCACCGTGCCTACCTGGGCTTCATGTGGGCGCATCCGGGCAAGCAACTGCTCTTCATGGGGCAGGAGTTCGCACAGGGCGCCGAGTGGTCGGAGGCAAACGGTCCGGAGTGGTGGCTGCTCGATCCCGGGTACGCGTCGGCCGGCGACCACCGGGGGATGCGGGACCTGGTGCGGGACCTCAACTCGCGCTACGGGGCGATCCCGGCGCTGTGGGAGCGGGACACCGACCCGGGCGGGTTCCAGTGGTCGCTCGGGGACGCGGCCGACGACAACGTCTTCGCGTTCCTGCGGTACGACGCCGAGGGCACCGCCCTGCTCTGTGTCTCCAACTTCTCCCCCGTCGTCCGTCACGACTACCGCCTGTGGGTGCCGGACCACGTAATCGCCTGGCAGGAGACGCTCAACACCGACGCGGCGCGCTACGGCGGCAGCGACGTCACCAATCCCGACCCGGTCAAGCCCGAGGACGGGCACATCACACTGACGTTGCCCCCTCTGGCCACGGTGTGGCTGGTGCCCTCCCTCTGACGAGCCGGCGCTGGGCTCACAGGATCAGGACGAGGGCGTAGGCCAGAAAGAACGCGGCGATCACGGCCACGAGGAGGAGGATCAGGGTCAGGGGCGCCTTGGCCCAGCCCGTGGGCGGGTTGTGCGTCTCGCGGGGGCCCGCGCCGGGCATGCTGCTCTCCGCGGGCGGGGTCTCGCCCGGGGGTACGCCACCGCCGGGCTCGAGGCCGGTGCTGCGCTCGGGCTCCGGATCGGGGTTCGGGCGGCGGTTCGGGTCGGGGTTCGGGTACGTCATGCCACCCGGGTTCCCCCTCCAGCCGAGATCACCAAGCGAGGTCAATTGTCAGTTCCCGGCACCACGCGCTCTCAGCTGGGCTAGATTCGGGCAGCGTCGATAACGGAACTCGTCGGTGACGTCACAACCGGTACACATCTGGAGCAGCGCATGCGCGACCTCGGCCTCGCTCCCCCGACCGTCACGTCCCTGATCGGCGGGCTCGCCGACAGCGTCTTCGAGACGGCGGCCGTCCGTCCCACGCTGCCGGTGCTCGCGCGCCGTCCCGACCCCTCCTCCACCGACTGGGAGGAGGTGACCGCCGTGGAACTGCGCGACGAAGTCACCGAACTGGCCAAGGGGCTGATCGCGTCCGGCATCTCGCCGGGCCACCGCGTGGCCATCATGGCGCGCACCCGGTACGAGTGGACGGTGTTCAGCTACGCGCTGTGGGCGGTGGGCGCCGAGGTGGTCCCGATCTATCCGACGGCGTCGCGCGACCAGGTCGAGTGGATCCTCAGGGACGCCGAGTGCGTGGCCGTGGTGGTCGAGGACGAGCAGGCGGTCATGACGGTCGGCTCGGTGTGCGGATCGCTGACGCGGCTGCGCCATGTCTGGCAGCTCGACGCGGGCGGTCTTGAACAGCTCGTGGAGCGGGGCGAGTTCATCCCGCTCACCACGGTCGAGTCGCTGCGCCGCATCGTGCTGCCGGACTCGACGGCGGTGATCGCCTACACCTCCGGCACCACGGGCCGGCCCTTGGGCTGCGCCCTGAGCCACCGCAATCTGGCGAGCCCCTGCGACACGCTGCTCGCGGGCTGGGGCCACAAGGTGGTGCCGCCGGGCGGGCAGGCGTCCGTCCTCGCCTTTCTGCCGTTCTCCCATGTGTACGGCCTTCTGGTGCAGACCCTGTGCATCCGCGGCGGCATGATGATGGGGCACGAACCGGACCTGCGCGTGGAGGCGCTGGCGGTCGCCCTGCGCACCTTCAGGCCCACCTATTTCTGCGCCGTGCCCTCGATCTTCGAGAAGATCTACAAGAACGCCCTGCGCACGGCCCAGCAGGCGGGCCGGGGCGCTCTGTTCGAGCGGGCCGCCGACACCGCACGGGACTTCGCGGCCGCCCTGGAACGGCAGCGGCTGGGCGGCGGTCCCGGCCCCGGTTTCGATCTGCGGCTGCAGCACGCCCTGTACGAGCGGACGGTGTACCGCAAGTTCCGTGCCGCACTCGGCGGCCGGGTGATGCTCGGGACGTCCGGCGGCTCGTCCCTGAACCGTGAGCTGTCGCTCTTCTACGAGGGCATCGGCATCTTCGTGAACGACGGGTACGGGCTCACCGAGACCAGCGGCGGGGTCACCGCGCAGCCGCTGGGCCGGGAGATGTCGGGGACGGTGGGGCAGGCGCTGCCGGGCATGGACATCCGGGTGGCCGACGACGGGGAGATCCTGGTGCGCGGGCCGTCGGTGTTCCAGGGGTACGTCAACGACGAGAGCTCGACGTGGGCCGCGCTGCGCGGCGGCTGGCTCGCCACCGGGGACCTCGGGCGGCTGGACTCCGACGGCTATCTGACGATCACGGGGCGCAAGAAGGACGTCATCGTCACCAGCAGCGGCAAGAGCGTCTCGCCGGCGCTCCTGGAGCAGCGGCTGAGGATGCATCCGCTGGTGCATCAGGCGGTGGTGGTGGGCGACAACCGCCCCTGTGTCGGCGCGCTGATCACTCTGGACCCCGATTTCCTGGCGTACTGGCGGGACGGCCGCGCGGGGCGCAGCGACGCGCGGGTCCGGGAGGCGCGGGAGGAGAACGCGCTGCGAGAGGAGGTCGGCCGGGCCGTGGCCGCCGCCAACAGCGCGGTGTCGCGCGCGGAGTCGATCCGGGTGTTCCGGGTGCTGCCGGAGCCGTTCGACGTGGCCCGCGGGCTGCTGACGCCGTCGATGAAGCTGCGCCGGGACGAGATCGTGCGGCACTACGCGCTGCAGATCGACGCGATGTACCAGGCCCGCTCGCGCGCACCGCGGGAGCAGTTGTCGGACGAGTTCGCGCACTGGGACGACGCGGACAACGTCTTCCGCTGAGCACTTGCGGACACGTCTTTCACTTCCGAACCGGTGTGCCCTCGCGCCGGGTGGGGCAGGGTGGCTGTCGACGGGTTCGTCTGCCTGCCGCACCCGGCTGGCGGAACGACCGGTGGCGCGGTGGGATCGAGGCGTGCGAAGCCGCGGTCCAGGGGCAGGCGAACGTCGTCGAGGCAGACCGCCTGGAGCCGCAGAAGGGATGATCACCGTGACACGACCCAGGATCCTGGTGGTTGGCGCAGGCTTCGCCGGTGTGGGATGCGTTCGCCGGCTGGAACGCAAACTCTCCCCGGACGAGGCCGAGATCACCTTGGTGACACCGTCCTCCTACCAGCTCTACCTGCCGCTGCTGCCCCAGGTCGCCTCCGGTGTCCTGACGCCCCAGTCGATCGCCCTGTCCCTGCGCCGCAGCCGCAGGTACCGCACCCGGATCATCCCGGGCGGCGCCATCGGCGTGGACCTCGCGTCCAAGGTCTGCGTCATCCGCACCATCACCGACCGGACCGTCAACGAGCCGTACGACTACATCGTGCTGGCCCCCGGCAGCATCACCCGCACCTTCGACATCCCGGGGCTGACCGACAACGCGTACGGCATGAAGACGCTCGCGGAGGCCGCCTACCTGCGCGACCACGTCATCTCCCAGCTCGATCTCGCCGACGCCAGCCAGGACCCGGACGAGCGCGCGGCGCGCCTTCAGTTCGTGGTGGTCGGCGGCGGCTACGCGGGCACCGAGACCGCCGCCTGTCTGCAGATGCTGACCCACAACGCGGTCAAGCGCTATCCGCGGCTCGATCCACGCCTGATCAAGTGGCATCTGATCGACATCGCCCCGAGGCTGATGCCCGAGCTCGGCGAGAAGCTCGGCGCCGACGCCCAGGAGATCCTGCGCAGGCGCGGTATCGAGATCTCCCTCGGGGTGTCCATCGCCAAGGCCGGCCCCGAGGAGGTCACCTTCACCGACGGCCGTGTCATCCCCACCCGCACCCTGATCTGGACCGCCGGTGTGGTCGCCAGCCCGCTGATCGGCACGCTGGGCGCGGAGACGGTGCGGGGGCGGCTCGCGGTCACCGCCGAGATGAACCTGCCCGGGCACGACGGCGTCTTCGCGCTCGGCGACGCCGCCGCGGTGCCCGACACGGCCAAGGACGAGGAGGGCGCCGTCTGCCCGCCCACCGCACAGCACGCCATGCGCCAGGGCAAGGTGGTGGCCGACAACGTCATCGCGGCCCTGCGCGACCAGCCGCTGCGGCCGTACGAGCACAAGGACCTCGGGCTGGTCGTCGACCTCGGCGGCCGTGACGCCGTGTCCAAGCCGCTCGGCGTCGAGCTGAAGGGCCTGCCCGCCCTCGCCGTGGCCCGCGGCTACCACTGGTCGGCGCTGCGCACCAACGTCGCCAAGACCCGCGTCATGACGAACTGGCTGCTCAACGCCGTCGCCGGGGACGATTTCGTGCGCACCGGATTCCAGTCGCGCAGTCCCGCCAAGCTGAAGGACTTCGAGTTCGTGCACGCCTATCTGACGCCGGAGCAGTTGCGGGCGCAGGTCGACGGGAAGGACGACGGCTCACGGGGGTGACGGCCTCGGTCGGGGCGCGGAGCGCTGAGCGCGGTGCGAACGGGGAGAGAGCGGGAGAGCGGGAGAGCGTACGGCGGCGTGAGGGCCGGTCCGGGCGCGGCTGCGGGACCGTCTCGTCAAGGGCTACCGCAGGCTGCTCGGCACCGTCCTCGGCGTGCTGGCCGGCATCGTGCTGGCGGGCGCCGTAGGACAGCGCACCTGGACGGCGTTCGCGCTGGTGCTGCTGTTCGTCTTCGCGATGTTCTACTCGGCGCCGCTGTCGTACACACTGATGTCCTTCTTCGTCACCGCGGCCCTCGGGCTGCTCTACACCCTGCTGCACACCTACAGCCTGTCGGTGCTGGTGCTGCGCATCGAGGAGACCGCGCTCGGCGCGGCCTGCGGGGTGATCGCGGCCGCGTTCGTACTGCCGGTGCGGACCGATCGCCGTACGAACGAACTCCTCGCCACCGTGCTGGAGCGGCTCGGGGACGTCACGCGCAACGCCGTCGACCAGCTCAGCGGTGGACCGCCCGTCGACCTGATCGACGAGGCGCGCGACCTGGACCAGGCGCCGGCCGACCTGCGGGCCGCCACCCGGCCGCTCACCCATCCCGTCACGCCCCTGCGGGCCAGGCGGGAGACCGCGCGCCGTGTCGTCACGCTGCTGGAGACCTGCGCGTATCACGCGCGTTCGCTGGCCGCGACCGCCGAGTCGCGGACCGGCCCGAGCATCGCCTCGCTGCTCGGCCCGGCTGGGCGTGCCCGTGAAGGCACCGGGCGGATGACCGCGCATCCGGGCGATACCTGGGTACGCGGATGTCATGACCGATGTGGTGGACTCAGACGAACTGCTGCGGCGGATGCAGCGCGCCCGGGCCTATGCCCGGCGGAACCAGCGGACGTGGCGGGCACGGAGCGAGGAGCTGAGGCCGACCGATCCCGAGGGGGCCCGCGACGCCGCCGCGCGGACGGTGGCGTACGAGACCGTGATCACGGTGCTCGAAGAGATCCTGACCCCGGGAAAGCACTCAGAACCCGGTCTGAAACATGGATCGGAGTGAAACCAGTCACGTACGCAGGTTTTGATTACGCAAAATCCGCCAAGATGGTTTACGGTTCATACATACGTGGTCGCGGGGTAGACCGAATCCGTCCTCCGCGCGCCACCACATACGGCCCTGGCTGGCCTCCCCCGTCCAGCCAGGGCTTTTTCATGCCCTCGGCGACCCGCCGCACGAGATCCCGGACAAAACCCTCTCCGCCGAGGTGCTCAGCGCGGCGGCAGCGGCTGAAATGGACGCAGGGAACGCACCGGAACCTCAGTCCTCGGCGAGGAGCCCCGTGTCATGACCAAAGCGATCAAACTCCTGACCGCCCTTCCGCCGCCTCAGCGTGAGCGCCTGATGTCGCTCGCCCGGGAGGTCTCCTTCCCGGAGGACGCCCGGATCTTCGAGGCGGGCGGCACGGCCGACCGCTTCTGGGTCATCCGCTCGGGCGCCGTCTCCCTCGACCAGCGGGTGACATCCGTGCAGCGGGTCACCGTCGCCAGCCTCGGCGCCGGCGATCTGCTCGGCTGGTCCTGGCTGTTCCCGCCGTACCAGTGGGACTTCGGCGCGGAGGCCTTCAGTCCCGTGCGGGCCTACGAGTTCGACGCGGCGGCGGTACTGCGGCTGTGCGACGAGGATCCGGGGCTGGGGATGTCGCTGGTACGGCACGTCGCCGAAATCCTCGCCTACCGGCTGGAGATGACCCGGGGCAAGCTGATGGAGCAGTACGGCCACAACCGGCGCCCGGTGCTCTGAGCGTCAGACGCGGTAGCGGCGCAGGGCGGGCAGCGCGGCGGCCAGGCCCAGCATGAGGACGACGACCAGCAGGCCGCCGCCCGCGGTCGCCGTACGCGCGCCGAAGGCCGAGCCGGCCGTGCCGTGCAGCAGGTCGGCCAGGCGCGGTCCGCCCGCGACGACCACCGTGAAGACGCCCTGCATCCGCCCGCGCATCTCGTCGTCGGCCGCGGACAGCAGGATCGCCCCGCGGAAGACCATCGAGACCATGTCGGCGACCCCGGCGAGCGCCAGGAACACCACCGCGAGCCACAGGCTGCCGCTCAGCCCGAAGCCGGTGATGGCAGCACCCCAGGCGACGACCGCGCCGATCACCATCCAGCCGTGCCGGCGGGCCCGGGAGAAGGTTCCGGAGAACAGCCCGCCGGCCACCGCGCCGACCGGGATCGCCGCGAACAGCAGGCCGAGGGCGAGACCCTCGCCGTACGACGCGTAGTTCTGGCTCGCCAGTTGGGGGAACAGGGCGCGGGGCATGCCGAACACCATCGCGACGATGTCGGCCAGGAAGGACAGCAACAGCACCTTGTGCAGGGCGATGTAGCGAAAGCCCTCCGCGATCTCGCGTACGCCGGCGCGGCGTTCGGCGGCGGCCTTCAGCGGCGGCAGCGCGGGGAGCCGCAGGACCGCCCACACCGTGACGCACAGGGCCAGCGCGTCGATGAGGTACAGCTCGGCCAGGCCGATGACCGGTATCAGTACGCCGGCCAGCAGCGGGCCCACCACCTGGCCGGTCTGCATGACGGTGGAGCCGAGGGCGTTCGCCGCGGGCAGTTCGCCGGCCGGCACCAGGCGGGCGATGGAGGCGTTGCGGGCCGGGGCGTTGATGCCCCAGAACGCCTGTTGCACGGCGAGCAGCACCATCAGCGCCGCCACCGACTCCAGACCGGTGACGGCCTGGAGCCAGAACAGCAGCGAGGTGACGGCTATGCCGGTGTTGGTGATCAGCAGCAGCTTGCGGCGGTCCATGGTGTCGGCGATCGCCCCGCCCCACAGCGCGAACACCACCAGCGGCAGCAGTCCGGCGAGACTCGCCGCGCCGACCCAGGCCGAGGAGCCGGTGATGTCGTAGATCTGCTTCGGCACGGCGACCGCGGTGAGCTGGCTGCCGAGGGCCGTGACGATGGTCGAGGACCACAGGCGGCGGTAGGCCGGGCGGCGCAGCGGACGGGTGTCCATGACCCAGCGGCGCCGGGCACGCCGGGCGGGTTCCGGCTCCGAAGCCGCCGGCTGCTGTTCGGTACTGCTCTCACTCGTGTCCACGGACGTCCTGGCTGCTCGTGATGACTCGTGGTTGCTCGTTACACCTATCGGGAATCAGGGATCACTATGGCACCACCGGGTCAGGCGCCCGCGACGAGGCTCACGCCGAGCGCGATCATCGTCACGGCGACCAGCCCGTCCAGTACGCGCCAGGCCGCCGGCTTGGCGAGGTGGCGGCTCAGCAGACGCGCGCCGAAGCCGAGCGCGGCGAACCAGCACAGACTGGCGAGCGCCGCGCCGAGGCCGAACGTCCAGCGCAGCGGGCCCTGGTCGGCGGCGACCGTGCCGAGCAGGAAGACGGTGTCGAGGTAGACGTGCGGGTTGAGCCACGTCATCGCGAGGCAGGTCAGCACCGCCCGGCGCCGTGACCCCGCCGCGTCTCCCTCCGCCAGCAGGGCGCCGCCCGGCCTGAAGACCCGGCGGGCGGCGAGCGCGCCGTAGCAGAGCAGGAACGCCCCGCCGACCCACGCCACCGCGGTCAGCACCCCGGGCCAGGCCACGACCACCGCGCCGACGCCGGCCACGCCCAGGGTGATCAGCAGCGCGTCGGACAGGGCGCAGATGCCGACGACGGCGAGGACGGCGTCGCGGCGGATGCCCTGGCGCAGGACGAAGGCGTTCTGGGCGCCGATGGCGACGATCAGGGAGAGGCCGGTGCCGAATCCGGCGGCGGCCGTGGTCAAAGCACTTGTCATGCCGTTGACGCTAAGGAAGCGATCTCCTCGTGTACAGCTAAAGATTCTTAGCTACCTTTAGCAGATATGAAGACCGAACTGACCGAGCTTCCCCTCGACCAGGTGCGGACACTGCTGGCGGTGGTGGACGAGGGCACCTTCGACGCGGCCGCGGCCGCGCTGCATGTGACGCCGTCGGCGGTGAGCCAGCGGGTGAAGGCGCTGGAGCAGCGCACGGGGCGGGTGCTGCTGGTACGCACGAAGCCGGTGCGGCCGACCGAGTCGGGCGAGGTCGTCGTCCGGTTCGCCCGCCAGTTGGCCCGGCTGGAGCGCGACGCGCGGGCCGAGCTCGGCATGAGCGCGGCCGGGGAGCCGACCCGGGTGTCGATCGCGGTCAACGCCGACTCGCTGGCGACGTGGTTCCTGACGGCGCTCACGCGCGTCCCGGCGGAGCCTCGGCTCTGCTTCGAGCTGCGACGGGAGGACGAGAGCCGTACGGCGGCGCTGCTGCGGGAGGGGCAGGTGATGGCGGCGGTGACCTCGTCGCCGGATCCCGTGGCGGGGTGTTCCGTGCGTCTGCTGGGCCGGATGCGCTACCTGGCCGCGGCGAGCCCGCGGTTCGCCGAGCGGTATCTCGACGGGCCGCTGGGGGACGCGCTCGCGCGGGCGCCGGTGATGTCCTTCGACCGCAGTGACGATCTCCAGGACGGGTTCGTGCGCAGGCTGCGGCGCGGCCGGACCGGTGCGAGTGCGGTACGGCATCACGTCCCCACCTCGGAGGGGTTCGTGTCGGCCGTGGCGGCCGGGCTGGGCTGGGGAATGGTGCCGGAAGTTCAGGCGGAGCCTCTTTTGAGAGACGGCCGCCTCGTACTGCTCGCTCCGGAGCTGCCGGTCGACGTTCCGCTGTACTGGCAGCAGTGGAAGCTGGACTCGCCGGCTCTGGTGACGGTGACGGAGGCCGTGACCGCAACGGCCTCGGAGGCGCTGCGCGGCTGAGCGGCGGCCGCTGAGCTTCTCGGTACGGCGGAACTCGATGACCTCCTCGTAGGAGGCCACGGTCTCCTACGCGAAAGCAGCACCGTCCAGCACCTCAGCCCTCGCATGCCCGCCGGCATCATGGTGATCCTGGCCGGCACGCTCTTCGCCGGCTGAAGCCGGACCTCTCCGGCTCACTGGGACTCCCCGAGCTGGGCGGCGGCACTGTCCAGCAGCATCTCCAGCGCCGTCGGATACGCGCTCTCCACCATCCGGGTCGCCAGCAGCGGTGCCGCCTCGGCGATCCGGGGATGCGTGCTGCGTGGCAGCCGCGCATACGTCGAGCGCCACATCTCCTCATCGGCACGGAGTGCGGCGCTGGGCAGTGCCAGCGACGCCGCGTCCAGCGCCGCGAAGGCCAGCGTCTGGTCGATGAAGGCGTGGTAGACGCGCACGGTGTCCGGCAGCGGGAAGCCGGCCCGGCGCAGGATGTCCAACACCGCCTCGTCGGCGGCGAGTTCGTTGGCCCGGCCGGTGACCCGGCTCGTGGTCAGCACGGCCGCCTGCGGATGGGCCAGGTACGCGGCGTGGATGCGCAGCCCGACGGCGCGCAGGTCGTCCCGCCACTCCCCCGTCGGCTGCCAGCCCTCCAGTGCCTGGCCGATGAGGGCGTCGCCGATCGCGAGGATCAGGTCGTCCATGCCGCGGAAGTAGCGGTACAGCGTGCTCGGGTCGGCGTCGAGGGCCAGGCCCAGGCGGCGGGCGGTGAGCCCGGCGCTGCCGTGTTCGCGCAGCATGCGCAGCGCGGTGTCGACGATCAGCCGCTCCGAGAGCACGGTGCCGCTCTTGGTGGGACGACGCCGACGCCGCTTTTCTTCCGGTACGACCGGTTTTGGCATCACCCTGCTCTCTCTTATGCCAACGCCATTGACCTTAACCGAGCGAGCGGCGTTGTATTCCGGGTGGGGCCCCACCACGTCGTAGACCTTCAGCACTTCAGCAGGTCCAGCACTTCAGCAGGTCCAGCACTTCAGTCGAGGGAGTCTTGTCATGCGTGTACTGCTCGTGGGAGCCGGCGGAGTGGGTACCGCGATCACCCGGATCGCGGCCCGGCGTCCGTTCTTCGAGGCGATGGTGGTCGCCGACTACGACCCCGCCCGCGCCGAGGCGGCCGTGGCGGCCCTCGGTGGCGACGCCCGCTTCCGTGCCGAGCGCGTGGACGCGGGCGACGAGGCGGCCGTGGCCGCGCTGCTGGAGCGGCACGCCTGCGACGTGCTCCTCAACGCCACCGACCCCCGGTTCGTGATGCCGCTGTTCCGGGCCGCGCGCACGGCCGGTGCCACGTATGTCGACATGGCGATGTCACTGTCGCGGCCGCATCCCGAGCGGCCGTACGAGGAGTGCGGGGTCAAGCTGGGCGACGCCCAGTTCGAGCAGGCGGACGACTGGGCGCAGGCGGGCGCGCTGGCACTGGTCGGCATGGGTGTGGAGCCGGGGCTGTCGGATGTGTTCGCCCGGTACGCGGCGGATGAGCTGTTCGACGAGATCGAGGAGATCGGCGTCCGCGACGGCGCGAACCTCACCGTCGACGGCTACGGCTTCGCGCCGCCCTTCAACATCTGGACCACGATCGAGGAGTGCCTCAACCCGCCGGTGGTCTACGAGGACGGCCGCGGCTGGTTCACCACCGAGCCCTTCAGCGAGCCCGAGGTGTTCGAATTCCCGGAGGGCATCGGCCCGGTCGAGTGCGTGAACGTCGAGCACGAGGAGGTGCTCCTGATCCCTCGCTGGGTCGACGCGCGCCGGGTGACGTTCAAGTACGGCCTGGGCGAGGAGTTCATCGACACGCTGAAGACGCTGCACCTGCTGGGCCTGGACCGCACCGAGCCGGTGACCGTGGCGAGCGCCGACGGGCCGGTGCGGGTCTCGCCCCGGGACGTGGTCGCCGCGTGTCTGCCGGATCCGGCGACGCTGGGCGAGCGGATGCACGGCAAGACCTGTGCGGGCACCTGGGTGCGGGGCGTCAAGGACGGCGGGCCTCGCGAGGTGTACCTGTACCACGTGGTGGACAACCAGTGGTCCATGAAGGAGTACGGCAGCCAGGCCGTGGTGTGGCAGACCGCCGTCAATCCGGTCGTCGCCCTCGAACTCCTGGCCACCGGTGCCTGGTCGGGCACGGGCGTGCTCGGTCCTGAGGCCTTCCCGGCCCGCCCCTTCCTGGATCTGCTGACCGCGTACGGCTCTGCGTGGGGCATGCGCGAGGAGTGACCGGATTCGGCTGTGTCCGACGGGGTTTCACTCATGCATCGACAGGCGACCCGAAAACGAGTAGGCATCCACCGAGGGCACGTACGACGATCGCAGGTGACTTTGATGGACGACTGGCGAGACCACGCCGCCTGCCGCCATGAGGACCCCGACCTCTTCTACCCGATCGGCACGTCCGGGCCGACCGTGCTGCAGACGGAGCAGGCGAAGGCCGTCTGCCGGCGCTGCTCGGTCCGGGAGCAGTGTCTGCGCTGGGCACTCGACATGGACCAGTTCATCGGGATCTGGGGCGGCACGAGCGAGGCCGAGCGACGGGCGCTGCGGCAGCGGGCCGGATGACCGGCGGATCGACGGGACGAGCGCAGGGGAGGGGCCGCTCGGCTCAGTCGGGCGCCTCGGCCGCCGGCAGGCGCAGGGTGAACACGGATCCGGCGCCGGGCTCGCTCGCCGCGTCGACCGTCCCACCGTGCGCGGCGACCAGGTGCCTCACGATCGGCAGGCCCAGCCCACTGCCGCCGGTACGCCGGCTGCGGGACTTCTCCGCGCGCCAGAACCGGTCGAAGACGTGCGGCAGGTCCTGGGGGTCGATTCCGGTCCCCGTGTCGGTGACGTCGAGGACCACGAAGTCGCCGTCGCGCCGGGCGGCGAGCGTGACGGTGCCGTCGGCCGGCGTGTGGCGCAGGGCGTTGGAGACGAGGTTGCCGAGCGCCTGGCGCATGCGGACGGGGTCGGCGTCCAGCCAGGGACTGCCGTCGGCCGACGTGCGCAGGGCGACGCGGGCGGTGTCGGCGGCGACGCGGTGGGCGGCGGCGACCTGGTGGAGGAGGTCGTCGGCGCGGACGGGCTCGCGGTGCAGGCGCAGGGTGCCGGCGTCGGCGTCGGCGAGGTCCTGGAGGTCGTCGATGACCCGCTGGAGGACAAGAGCCTCCTCGTGCAGGGAGGCGAGCAGGGCGGGGGCGGGGTCGACGACGCCGTCGCGGGTGACTTCCAGCCAGCCGCGGATGTTGGTGAGCGGGCTGCGCAGTTCATGGGCGATGTCGCTGACCATCGCCTTGCGCTGGGCCTCCAACCGCTCGCGCCGCTCGGTGAGTTCGTTGAAGGCCACGGCGAGGATGCCGGTCTCGTCGCGGGTGGTGACAGGCACCCGCACATGCAGCTCGGGCGGCTGCTGGGCCGCCTCGGTCAGCGCCCGCAGCGGCCGGACGAGCCGGGTGGCGACCACGGCGGTCACGGCCACGGTGACGGCCAGGACGAGGCCGGCGGCACCGACGACCTTGGCCTTGTTGGCCGGGGACATGTCGAACCGTACGGCCGTCGTGTCCCCGCCGCCCAGGAACAGCTCGGCGACGGGGGCGACGTACGGGTCGAGCTGGGCGCGGCGCGCGGCGTCGAGGCAGCTCTCCGCCGCGCGCATGGACTCGTTGGCGGCGCCCGCTCCGAACTTGCCCATGACGTACCGGCTGCCGAGCCGGGGCTCGGTGACGTCGACGGCGACGAACCGCCTCTCGTCGGTGTTCAGGCCGTGCCGGTCCAGGCAGGTGCGGGAGCGCCGGCTCAGGTCGGCCAGGGCCTTCTCCTCGGTGGGCGTCGCGGTGTTGAGCAGGCCGTCGGCGCACTCCTCGGGCACATGGCCGGCCGCGACGGGGCCGTCGTGGTCCGTGACGACGGGGCGGCCGCTCGGCGTCTGGACGACGTCGGTCTCGTACCCGTTGCGGGCGAAGCACTTCTGCCGCACCTGGGCGAGCTTGTCCAGCCTGGCCCGCTCCTCGTCCGTCACCCGGTACGGGCCCACCACGCGCGGATCGATGCCGCTGCGCTGCGCCCCGTGTTCCGTGTGGGTGTCGGTGCGCAGCGGGTCGACGGTGGCGGCGGCGCGCGGCGGCAGGGAGGTGCCGGGCGGTGCGGAGTCGGCGATGGTCCGGCGCTCGGGGGTGGTCAGGGCGATACGGCGCCCGGTCCGCGCGGACAGCGCACGCACTGTCTCCTCGACGCCCCGCCAGTCCGAGTGGGTCGCGGCATAACCGCTGAGCCGGGCGAGGACGTCCATGTCCTCCGCGAGGACCTGCCCCTGCTCCTCCCGCAGGGCCCGGGTGGTGGTCTCCACCGCCAGCCAGGCCGTCGCCGCCACCGAGCACACGGCGATCAGCACCGTGGCGATCAGCAGCCGGACCAGGAGCCGCTTGCGCAGCGGGATGCGCCGGCTCATCCGCGGCCCCCGCTGAGCTTGTAGCCGACGCCGAACACGGTCAGCAGCCGCACCGGTCTGCGCGGGTCGGCCTCGATCTTCTTGCGCAGGTTCATGATGTGGACGTCGACGGCCCGTTCGGTGGAGGCCCGGTCGGTGCCCCGGGTGCACTCCAGCAACTGCCGCCGGGAGAAGACCCGTTCGGGTTCGGCGGCCATGGTGAGAAGAATCTCGAACTCGGCCGGCGTGCACTCCACCGCCGCCCCGTCGCACCGCACCTCGTGCCGTACGGGGTCGACGGCGAGGCCCGCCGCGCGTACCACGGGATCCTCCCGCCGGCCGGCGGCACGCCCGCTGCGCCGCAGCACGGTGCGGATGCGGGCCATCAGCTCACGCGGGCTGTACGGCTTGGTCATGTAGTCGTCGGCGCCGAGTGCGAGGCCGAGCAGCACGTCGTCCTCCGCCGACCGGGCCGTCAGCATCAGCACGGGGATGTCCGGATTCTCGGGGTTGCGGCGCAGCACCCGGCACACCCCGAAGCCGTCGATCACCGGCAGCATCAGGTCCAGCACGACCAGGTCGGGCCGTTGCCGCCGGACCGCTTCGAGGGCGGCCGACCCGTCGTGGACCACGGTGGCGGTGTGGCCCTCCGCCAGCAGGGAGCGCCGTATGAGTTCGGCCTGCATCTCGTCGTCCTCGGCGACCAGCACATGTGCGCACACGCGGCGGATCCTAAGCGGTTCGGGGGATTTCAGCGGGCCAGCGACTTGGCGTCGCCCATGACGACGACCGGATGCCGGTCGGGGTCCAGCGCCCGCAGCAGCTCCCTCATGTGCTCCCGGGCGATGCTGACGCAGCCCTGTGTCGGGCCGTCGTGGTCCACGTGCAGCCATATGCCGCCGCCCCGGCCCGCGCCGAGCGGGCGGGTCCAGTCGAGGGGTGAAGTGCCGGGCTTGCGGTTGTAGTTGATGGCGATCACGTAGTCGAAGGAGCCGGCGAGGGGTTCGCCCTCGAAGCCGGTGCCGGTGGCGGTGAACCCGACGCCGTGGTCGTACGGCAGCCTGGTCCCGGGGTCGCGGAGCAGGCCCCCGGCGTCGGTGAGGGTGAAGACGCCGACGGGTGAGCGCAGATCGCCGGCGCGGTGGTGGTCGGTCCAGCCGCGCAGGGCGTTGTGGGCGGGCCGGCTCGCGCCGGGCTCCCAGCCGGTGTCACCGCGCTCGTACAGGACGACCGTCGACTGCGAGGAGTTCCTGCCGCGTCCGGTCACGACGACGGCCTGACGGGCCTCGGAGGGCACCTTCGCCCGGGTCCTCGGGCCCAGTCCGGGCAGTTGCAGCGGGGCCGCCTCAAGGGCGACGTCGGGCATGGGCGTGGCGGGCACTGGTGTGCCGGCCGCGGGCTCGTGGTCCGGCGTCACCGCTGCACCGCCGGCGCAGCCGGTCAGCAACAGGGAGGCGGCGGCCAGCAGTGCGACACGGGGCTTGTGCGTGATCATGCGTCGACCTTGACCGACACTTGTGAGGAACTCGTCAGGTCCGGCGGGTCGTCGTCCGCCGCCCGAGAAAGGCCCGGCCATGAGCGTTCGCATCCGTCGCGTCTACGAAGCACCCGAGCCCGAGGACGGCGTACGCGTCCTGGTCGACCGGCTGTGGCCGCGCGGTGTGTCGAAGGACGCCGCCCGCGTGGACGAGTGGCCGAAGGGGCTCACCCCGTCGACCGAGCTGCGCCGCTGGTACCACGCGGGCGAGCGGTCGCACGAGGAGTTCGCGCGCCGTTACGAGGCGGAGCTGGCCGAACCCGAGGCGGCGGAACTCGTGGAGCGGGTACGGGCGTTGGCGGCCGAGGGTGACGTGACGCTGGTGACCTCCTCCAAGACCCCCGAACAGAGCCACGCGTCGGTGCTGGCCCGCCTCCTCCAGGAGCGACAGGAGTGAGGAGGCGGGCCGACCGGCGCGTTCAGGCGATCTGCCGGGCCGCCGCCCGTCCCGCCGTCCGGCCGGAGAAGAGGCAGCCGCCGAGGAAGGTGCCCTCGAGGGCGTTGTAGCCGTGGACGCCGCCACCGCCGAAGCCGGCGACCTCGCCGGCCGCGTACAGGCCGTCGATGGGTGTGCCGTCGGCCCCGAGCGCGCGGGAGTCGAGGTCGGTCTGGATGCCGCCGAGCGTCTTGCGGGTCAGGACGTGCAGCTTGACGCCGATGAGGGGGCCGGCCGCCGGGTCGAGGATGCGGTGCGGGGTGGCGACGCGGCCGAGGCGGTCGCCGATGTAGCGGCGGGCGTTGCGGATGCCCTGGACCTGGGCGTCCTTGCTGTACGGGTTGGCGATCTGGAGGTCGCGGGCCTCGATCTGGCGCCGGACGGTCTCCGCGTCGAGGAGCGGCTTGTCCGTCAGCTGGTTCATCTTCTCGACCAGTTGCTCCAGGTCGGGGGCGGTCACGAAGTCCGCGCCGTTGCGCAGGAACGCCGCCACCGGACCCGGGGCGCCCTTGCCGAGTACGCGTTCCTTGAGGAAACCGGTCCGGTCCTTGGCGGTGATGTCGGGGTTCTGCTCGGAGCCCGAGAGCGCGAACTCCTTCTCGATGATCTTCTGGCTGAGGATGAACCAGGAGTGGTCGTACCCGGCGATGTCCTCCGTGGTGCGCAGGTATTCGAGGGTGCTGAGGGTGTCGTAGCCCGGCAGGCAGGGGTCCGGGAGCCGGCGGCCGAGGGCGTCGAACCACATCGAGGACGGTCCGGGCAGAATGCGGATGCCGTGGCCGGGCCAGATCGGGTCCCAGTTCTGCAGGCCCTCGGTGTAGTGCCACATGCGGTCGCGGTTGACCAGGCGTACGCCCGCCTGAGCGCTGATGTCGAGCATGCGCCCGTCGACGTAGGCGGGGACTCCGGTGACCATCTCGGTGGGCGGTGTGCCGAGGCGCTCGGGCCAGTAGCGGCGCACTATGTCGTGGTTGGCGCCGATGCCGCCGGTGGTGACGACGACGGCCCGGGCGGTGAGCTCGAACTCGCCTGCGCGGTCGCGGTTGGAGGCGACACCGCGGGGTGAGTTGTCCTCGGCCAGGACCGTGCCGCGCACGCCGCGCGCCGCGCCGTCCTCGATGACCAGCTCGTCGACCTGGTGCCGGTGGTAGAAGGTGAGCAGCCCGTCGCGGGCGGCCTGCTTGGCGTACCGCACGAACGGCTCCACGACACCCGTGCCGGTGCCCCAGGCGATGTGGAACCGGGGCACCGAGTTGCCGTGGCCGTCGGCGCGCAGGTCGCCGCGCTCGGCCCAGCCCACCGTGGGCAGGAACTTGATGCCGTGCCCGTCCAGCCAGGCGCGCTTCTCTCCGGCCGCGAACTCGACGTACGCGCGTGCCCAGCGCACCGCCCAGGAGTCATCGTCGTCCTCCCGGTCGAACTGCGCGCTGCCCTGCCAGTCGTTCCAGGCCAGGTCGAGGGAGTCCTTGATGCCCAGACGCCGCTGCTCCGGGGAGTCGACGAGGAACAGCCCGCCGAAGGACCAGAACGCCTGTCCGCCGAGGTTGGCGGCGTTCTCCTGGTCCACCAGCGCGACCCTGCGGCCCCGGCTGGTCAGTTCGCTCGCGGCGACCAGGCCCGCGAGTCCCGCTCCGACGACGATGACGTCGGCATCCATGGCGACCGTCCCTTCCCCATTCGGTGGTGGCGCTATTCGGTGGTGGCGCTATTCGGTGGTGGCGCTGTGCGTGGTGTCGCTGCCGTCGGTGAGCAGCGCGGTGAGCAGTTGTTTCAGCCAGGCGCGGGCGTGCTCGACGTCCTTGTCCAGCAGCAGCTGGGTGGTCACTCCGTCGTAGGCGGCGACCACGGCGTGGGCGGCGCCGTCGATGTCGCCGAGCACGGCGGGCAGTGCGGTGTGTCCCCGCGCGCGGGCGAGCCGCTCGGCGATCGCGCCGCGCAGCCGGGCCCGGTGTTCCAGCAGGGTCTGGGCGACGGCCGGTTCGCGCGCGGCGTGCACCAGGAAGTCCGTCTTGACCAGCAGCCAGTCGCGGTCCAGGACCAGCACGTCCGTCACCCGGTCCACGGCGGCGGGCACGTCCAGGTCCGGCCCGTCGAGGGCGAGCGCCCCGGACACCTGCTCCGCGATCAGTTCCGCGCGCTGCTGGTAGAGGGCGAAGAACAGCTCGTCCAGGCTGTCGAAGTTGGAGTAGAAGGCGCCTCTGCTGTAGCCGGCGGCGTCGCAGACCTCCTCGATGGAGACCCGGCCGAAGCCCTTGGCGGCGAACACTTCGAAGGCGGCGTCGAGGAGATTGGCCCGCGTGCGGACCCGGCGCTTGGTGACACGCCTGGTCGTTTCCTCCACCGCCACGTCCGGACCTCCATTCGATACGTGAATGTATCCGATACACGAGTGCATCCGAAGTGGTTCGACCGAACGGGCGAACGACCGAAAATCGATGGGAACAGATTTTCGATTCAGGGGTACGCTGAGAGCATGGCCACGCACCTCCAGGGCTCCCTGTTCGATCAGACCGACGAGCTGCGGCTCGGGTCCCTCGCCGGGATCCGCCGTACCCGGCTCGCCCATGGCGCCTGGATCGACGTGCTGCCGGGCTGGCTCAGCGGGGCCGACGCACTGTTCGAAGAGCTGGCCGCCGAGGTGCCGTGGCGTGCCGAGCGGCGCACGATGTACGACCACGTGGTCGACGTACCGCGCCTGCTCGCGTTCTACGGGGCGGACGACGCGCTGCCGCATCCCGTCCTCGTCGAGGCCCGCGACGCGCTGTCCGCGCACTACGCCGAGGAGCTGGGCGAGCCGTTCACCACGGCCGGGCTCTGCTACTACCGCGACGGCCGGGACAGCGTGGCCTGGCACGGGGACCGGATCGGGCGGGGCGCGCGTGAGGACACGATGGTCGCGATCCTCTCCGTGGGCGCGCCCCGGGATCTGCTGCTGCGCCCGATGCGCGGCGGCGCGGAGACGGTGCGCCGACCGCTGGGGCACGGCGACCTGATCGTGATGGGCGGCTCCTGCCAGCGGACCTGGGAGCACTCGGTACCGAAGACCACACGCGCGACGGGACCGCGCATCAGCGTGCAGTTCCGCCCGGACGGCGTGCACTGAGGCTTCGGAGGCGGACGCTTCGGGTGCGCGCGGGGGCTGCCTCCGGCGGACGGTGCCGGAGGCAGCCCTTCCTCTGGGCGAAGCCCTCTCACGCCGCCACACTGGCCGGGTGAGCGCGCAGACGCAGGCACCGCCCACCGCTCCCCGGCGCAGCGAACTGGACGCGCTACGGGTCCTCGTCGTTCTCGGGCTGGTCTTCTTCCACTCCGGTCTCGTGTTCTCGCCGGACGACGACTTCTATGTGAAGAACGCGGAGACGACCGACGCCGTGACCGTGCTCGCCGGTTTGGCGGTCGTGTGGGCGATGCCCATGCTCTTCCTGATCGCGGGGCTCGGCTCCCGGCACTCGATCCGCCGGCGCGGGTCCGCCCGGTTCACCCGGGAGCGGCTGCTGCGGCTGGGCGTTCCGCTGGTCTTCGCGACGCTCGTCCTGTGCCCGCTGCCCCAGTGGCTGCGGCTGCGGGCCGCCGACCCCGGCTACGACGAGCCGTACTGGCGTTTCTGGCCGCGCTTTCTCACCGTGCGCCCGGACCCGGCCGACTTCCCCTTCGTCCTGGACGGGGAGCACTTCGAGACCGGCCATCTGTGGTTCGTCGTCCTGCTGCTCACCTTCAGCCTGCTCCTCGCCCCGGTCGCGGCACCGCTCGCGGCCTGGGCCGAGCGCGTGGGGCGCGCGGTTCAGCGGCGCCCGGCCCTGCTGCTTGTGCCCGCCCTGCCGCTCGCCGTGATCAACGCGTTGCTGGGCATGGAGGAGGGCTTCGCGGGCTGGAACCGCTGGGCCTACCTGGTGTTCTTCCTGTTCGGTTACGCCCTCGCCGACGACGGACGCGTCCGGGCCGCGCTGCGCCGACTCGCCGTCCCGGTGGGCGTCGCCGGGTTCGTGCTGTTCGCGGGGACCGCGCCCGGGTTCCTGTCCCTGGACGACCCGTTCACCGACTGGAGCGCGTTCGCGCTGGTGACGCGGGCGGTGTTCGGGGCGGCGGGCTGGTGCTGGGTCGTGGCGATCCTCGGTCTGCTGGACCGGCCGCGCGAGGTCCGGGCGCCGTCGCGCGTCATGGTGTACCTCGGGATCGCCGCCCTGCCGGTGTACGTGCTGCACCAGCCCGTCGTGGTCGCCGTCGCCTACGGCGTGGTGGGCCGGCCGGCGCCGATCGTGGTCGAGTACGCGATGATCGTGACCGGTTCGCTGGTGGTGATCCTCGCCCTGTACGAGGGTCTGGTGCGCAGGACGCGGCTGACGCGGTTCCTGTTCGGCATGCGTCCGGCCGCGGCGGACGCGCCGTCGTCCTGATCTGGTTTGCTGTCTGCGTCGGGCACGGACCTCACCACGCGGGACGATCATGCGGGCAGATGTGCACCAAGTCGCGGACGGCACTCACCTGGTGCACGGCAGCAACACCAACTGGGTGATCCTCACCGAGGGGGACGCGGTCACCCTGATCGACACCGGCTATCCCGGGGACCGGGCCAGGCTCCTCGCCTCGCTCGCGGAGGTCGGGAGCGCGCCGGAGGCGGTCGAGGCCGTACTGATCACCCACGCGCACACCGCCCATCTGGGCAACGCCGAGTACCTGCGCGACACGTACGGCACGCCGATATTCCTGCACGAGGCCGAAGTGCCGCACGCCCGCCGGGAGTTCCTGCACCAGGTCGACGTCGGAACGGTCCTGAGGAACGGCTGGCGGCCCGGTGTGCTGCCCTGGGCGATCCACGTGATCTGCGCCGGCGGCACCGCGCACGTCCCCGTCACCTCCCCCGAGCCGTTCCCGTCGCCGGGCCCGCTGGACCTGCCCGGCCGCCCGGTACCGGTGCACACGCCCGGTCACACCGACGGCCACTGCGCCTACCATCTGCCGGACGCCGGCGTGGTGATCGCGGGCGACGCCCTGGTCAGCGGGCATCCCACCTCGCGGATCAAGGGTCCGCAGCTGCTGCCGGACATGTTCCACCGCGAGCGGGCGCAGGCCGTGGCCTCGCTGGCCGTGCTCGAAGACCTCAAGGGCGATGTGCTGCTGCCCGGGCACGGCCGCTGCACTGTGGGTCGGTGCAGGAGGCCGCTCTTCAGGCCCGGGACCGCGCCCTTTAGGGTGAGCTGACGATTCCCCGTGAGGCGAGGACGAACGGCCCATGGCTCTCCAGATCAGCGCGACGAATCCGGAGCACCCCGCGCTCCTGCTGGAACTGCCCTGGCAACTCCCCCTGGAGGAGTGGCCGCAGGAGGTCCTGGTCCCGCTGCCGCGCGGTATCTCCCGCCACGTCGTGCGCTACGCCCGCGCCGGCGACGAGGTGATCGCCGTCAAGGAGCTCGCCGAGCGCCCTGCCCTGCGCGAGTACGAGCTGCTGCGCGACCTGGACCGGCTCGGCATCCCCGCGGTCGACCCGCTGGCCGTGGTCACCGGCCGCACCGACACGGCCGGCGGCCCGCTGGAGCCGGTGCTGGTCACCCGGCACCTGGGCGGCTCGCAGCCGTACCGCTCGATGTTCGAGACGACGATGCGCCCGGCGACCATGCACCGGCTCATGGACGCGCTGGCCGTGCTGCTGGTCCGCCTCCACCTCGCCGGGTTCGCCTGGGGCGACTGCTCGCTGTCCAACACGCTGTTCCGGCGCGACGCGGGCGCCTACGCCGCGTACCTGGTGGACGCCGAGACCGGCGATCTGCATCCGCGGCTCAGCGAGGGCCAGCGCGACTACGACCTGGACCTCGCACGGGTCAACATCAGCGGCGAGCTGCTGGACCTGGAGGCGTCCGGGGCGCTGCACCCCTCCGTCGACCCGGTCGAGTTCGGCATGGAGATCTGCGCCCGCTACCGGAGCCTGTGGCAGGAGCTGACCCGAACCTCGGTGTATCCGGCGGGCAAGTACCACTACATAGAGCGCCGGATCCGCCGCCTGAACGACCTCGGTTTCGACGTGGCCGAGATGCAGATCGAGCACGCCGCCAACGGCGACACGGTCACCTTCGTGCCCAAGGTCGTCGACGCCGGCCACCACCAGCGTCAACTGCTGCGCCTGACGGGCCTGGACACCGAGGAGAACCAGGCCCGGCGGCTGCTGAACGACCTGGAGAGCTGGATGGCCACCCAGGACGACTACGCCCCGGGCGACCCCCTCGGCGCCCGCCCCGAGGTGCTCGCCCACCGCTGGGTGCGCGACGTGTTCCGCCCCACCGTGCGGGCCGTGCCGCTGGAGCTGCGCGGTGCCATGGACCCGGCCGAGATCTACCACGAACTGCTGGAACACCGCTGGTACCTGTCCGAGCGGGCGCAGCACGACATCGGCCTGGACACGGTGGTCGAGGACTACATCGCGAACATCCTGCCCAAGGCGCGCGAGACACTGCAGCCGACCACGTCCGACTGAGCCGTCCCACTGACTCAGTCGTGCGGCACCACGGCCACCGGGCAGGGCGCGTGGTGCAGCACGCCGTGGGCCACCGAGCCGATGCGGGCGCCCACGGCCGTACGGCGGGCACGGCGCCCGACGACCATCAACTGGGCCCGCCCGGCCACCGACAGCAGCACCTGCCCGGCGCTGCCCATCTCGACGTGCTCGACCACATGCACGTCCGGGAAGCGCTCACGACACGGCCGCAGCGCCTCACCCAGGGACTTCTTCTCGTACGGCTCCAGTCCTCCGGCGTCGTCCAGGAGCTTCATGGAGGCCGGGCTGTAGGAGAACAACGGCGGCAGGGTCCAGGCCCGTACCGCGCGTACGGCCGCGCCGCGCGCCGCGGCCGTCTCGAACGCGAACCGCAGGGCGGCGGCGCTGTCGTCCGGGTCGCCCTGCTGGCCCACCACGATCTCGCGCCCGGCGGCCTCGGCGGACGCCTGGTCTCCGGCCCGGACGAGGACGACGGGCCGCGTGGCCCCGGCGATGACCTGCTGTCCCAGGGAACCCAGCAGGAACCCGACGACCGCGGCCTGGCCCCGTGAACCCAGCACCAGCATCTCGGCGTCCGCCGCGGCGGCGAGCAGCGTGTCGGCGGGCCCGGCGTCGACGACGTCGGTGGTGACCTCAAGACCGGGATGCCGCTCGGTGACGGAGCGGGCGGCCTCCGCCAGCCCCTCTCGCACCCACCTGGCCTGGGTCTCGGCGTCTTTGGCGTACCCCGCGTCGACCGCCTCGTGCGGCTGGAACCGCCAGGCGTGCACCACCCGCAGGGCGAGCCCGCGACGGACCGCCTCCCGGGCGGCCCAGCCCAGCGCGGCGACGCTCTCCTCCGAGCCGTCCACCCCTGCCGTGATCGGGCGCGTCATTCCGGCTGCCTCCTCGTGCAAATGATCAAGCCAATGGAAATGATCATGCTTTGGACAATGGTCATGTCCTCGACCCCAGTCTTCACCACCCTGCGGGCATGGCACCGGAATGGGAGCAAGTGATGGTGGACTCGGCCGATCCGCAGGCCCTCGGGCGCTGGTGGGCCGAGGCTCTGGGCCGAGTCGTGGTGTGCGACGAGCCCGACGAGTTCGAGATCCGGCCCGAGCAGGACCGGCTGCCGGGCCTGCTGTTCACCTCGGTGCCGGAGGGCAACGAGTTCTGCGTGCTCGGCTCGCGGCGCGGCTGAGAACCGCCGCCTCCCGCATACCCGCGCGAGGCGGGTGGACCGAACATACGATGGACCGGAGTCGGCGCGGCGGACGTGAAGCGGCCGCGCCGTGGTTCCGACCCCGGGGTGGGAGACGTATGGCACAGGCCGCCGAGGCAGCGCGGACCGTCATCCTGACCGTTGACGACGATCCCGGGGTCTCCCGGGCGGTCGCCCGCGATCTGCGGCGGCGCTACGGAGCGTCGCACCGCATCGTGCGCGCGGAGTCCGGACAGTCGGCGCTGGAGGCGCTGCGGGAGCTGAAGCTGCGGGGCGATCTGGTGGCCGTGATCCTGGCCGATTACCGCATGCCGCAGATGAACGGCATCGAGTTCCTCGAACAGGCCCTGGACGTGTACCCGGGGGCGCGCCGCGTCCTGCTGACCGCGTATGCGGACACGAACGCGGCGATCGACGCGATCAACGTCGTAGATCTCGATCACTATCTGCTGAAGCCGTGGGACCCGCCGGAGGAGAAGCTCTACCCGGTCCTCGACGACCTGCTGGAGGCGTGGCGGCGCAGCGACCACCGGCCGGTGCCCAGCACCAAGGTGGTCGGGCACCGCTGGTCGGCCCGCTCCTCGGAGGTGCGGGAGTTCCTGGCCCGCAACCAGGTGCCGTACCGCTGGTACTCGGCCGAGGAGCCCGAGGGACAGCGGCTGCTGGCCGCCGCCGGGCAGGACGGGCAGCGGCTGCCGCTGGTGATCACCCCGGAGGGGACTCCGCTCGTGGCGCCCGAGGCACCCGAGCTGGCCGCGCAGGTCGGGCTGGCGACGACCCCGACGGCCGACTTCTACGACCTCGTCGTCATCGGCGGCGGACCCGCCGGGCTCGGCGCGGCCGTGTACGGGGCGTCGGAGGGGCTGCGGACCGTGCTGGTGGAGCGGTCGGCGACCGGCGGACAGGCCGGGCAGAGCTCCCGGATCGAGAACTACCTCGGCTTCCCGGACGGCGTGTCGGGCGCCCAGCTCACCGACCGGGCCCGGCGGCAGGCGGCGAAGTTCGACGCCGAGATCCTCACCGCGCGCGAGGTGACCGGACTGGAGGTCAGCGGCGCCGCCCGGATCGTACGGTTCTCGGACGGCTCGGCGGTCGCCGCGCACAGCGTGATCCTGGCGACCGGCGTGTCGTACCGCCAACTGCGGGCGCCCGGCTGCGAGGACCTGACCGGCTGCGGGGTGTACTACGGCTCGGCGCTGACGGAGGCCCCGTCCTGCCAGGGCCAGGACGTGTACATCGTCGGCGGCGCCAACTCCGCGGGGCAGGCGGCGATGTACCTGTCCCGGGGCGCCAAGTCCGTGACGCTGCTGGTGCGCGGCGAGTCGCTGGCGGCGTCCATGTCGCACTATCTCGTCCAGCAGATCGACGAGGCGCCGAACATCTCGGTGCGCGCCCGGACGGTCGTCGAGTCCGCGCACGGCACCGGGCGCCTGGAACAGCTCACGCTGCGGGACGTGGACAGCGGGCGGACCGAACTCGTCGACGCCCGGTGGATGTTCGTGTTCATCGGCGCCGCCCCGCTGACCGACTGGCTGGACGGGACGGTGCTGCGCGACGAGCGCGGGTTCATCCTGGCCGGACCCGACCTGAGCGCCGACGGGCGGCCGCCGGCGGGCTGGGAGCCGGCCCGGCCGCCGTACCACCTGGAGACCAATGTGCCCGGCGTGTTCGTGGCGGGCGACGCGCGCGCCGAGTCCGCCAAGCGCGTCGCGTCCGCCGTCGGAGAGGGAGCCATGGCCGTGATGCTGGTGCACCGCTATCTGGAGCAGTCATGAGCGGGCGGCCGATGCCGTGCGATCCGCAGGAGATCGGCTCGCTGTTCCTGTTCGAGAAGCTCACCCCCGAACAGCTCGGCCGGCTGTGCAGCGAGGGGCGGGTGGAGATGTTCGAGCCCGGGCCCGTGTACCGCGAGGGCGATCCGGCGACCTGCTTCTACGTGATGGTCGAGGGCACCGTGGTGCTGTCCCGGCGGGTCGGCGGCGACGACGTGGAGGTCAACCGGACGTCCCAGCGCGGGGTGTACTCGGGGGCCTGGCAGGCCTACCTCGGGGACCGGGTGCCGCAGGTCTACAACAGCTCGATGCGGGTCACGGAGCCGACACGGTTCTTCGTGCTGCCCGCCGAGACCTTCGCGGCCGTGATCCAGGAGTGGTTCCCGATGGCCCTGCATCTGCTGGAGGGCCTCTTCTTCGGCCAGAAGAGCACCCAGTTGGCCATCAACCAGCGCGAACGGCTGCTGGCGCTGGGCTCGCTGTCCGCCGGGCTCACGCACGAGCTGAACAATCCCGCCGCGGCGGCCGTACGGGCCACGGCGACGCTGCGGGAGCGCGTGGGCAAGATGCGGCACAAGCTGGCCGTCATCGCCCAGGGTTCGTACTCCCCCGAGGTCATGGCAAATCTGATCGACATCCAGGAACGCACGGCCGAACGGGTCGCGAAGGCGCCGACGCTGAGCCCGCTGGAGGCCTCCGACCGGGAGGACGCGGTCACCGACTGGCTCGACGACCACGGCATCCCGGACGGCTGGCGGATCGCGCCCACCTTCGTGCAGGCCGGTCTCGACGTGGACTGGCTCGACCAGATCGCGACAGCGGTGGACGGGGAGATCCTGCCCAGCGCGATCGGATGGCTCAACTACACCGTCGAGACCGAGCTGTTGATGGACGAGATCAACGACTCGACCACGCGCATCTCGCATCTCGTGGACGCCGCCAAGCAGTACTCCCAGCTCGACCGCGCGCCCTTCCAGAACGCCGATGTGCACGAACTCCTCGACAGCACCCTGCTGATGCTCTCGGGCAAGATCGGCCGGCAGATCAAGGTGGTCAAGGAGTACGACCGTACGCTGCCGAGGATCCCGGCGTACCCGGCGGAGCTCAACCAGGTGTGGACGAACCTGATCGACAACGCGGTCTCCGCGATCAACAGCGCGGGCGGGGAAGGGACGTTGACCGTGCGGACGGCGCCGGATCACGACCGGCTGCTGGTGGAGTTCCGGGACACCGGGGTGGGCATTCCGGCGGCGGACCGGGGGCGGATCTTCGACCCCTTCTTCACGACCAAGCCGGTGGGCGAGGGCACCGGGCTCGGCCTCGACATCTCCTGGCGGATCGTGGTCAACAAGCACCACGGCACGATCCAGGTGGAGTCCGAGCCGGGCGACACGCGGTTCCAGGTGCTGCTTCCGTTCACCTCCGAGGAGGCCTCATGACCAGCGTCAACGGCATCGATCCCAGTGTGCCGCCCAGTGGCAGCGGGTGCGGGAAGTGCGACGAGGTCGACGGGTGGTGGTTCCATCTGCGGCGGTGTGCGCAGTGCGGGCATGTGGGCTGTTGCGACAGCTCGCCCGCGAAGCACGCGACGGCGCACTTCCGGGAGACGGGGCATCCGCTGGTGCAGAGCTACGAGCCGGGCGAGGCGTGGTACTGGAACTACGCGACGAGTGAGTTGTTCGAGTCCGGGCCCGAGTTGGCGGCTCCGATGAGCCATCCGGCGGATCAGCCCGCGCCGGGGCCCGCGGGGCGGGTGCCGGAGGATTGGGCGAGGGCGTTGCGCGCCTGAGAGCTCGGGACTTTCGGTTTGATGGCGGGTGCGGGTCGTGGGGGTTGATCGCGCCCACGCGGCGGAGCCGCACATTGATACAGCCCCGCGCCCCTGAGGTCGGCACAGTGACAGGATGTTCCCATGTCGCGCGCTTCCTTCAGTACTCCGCTCATCGGGCGGGACCTCGAACTCGCTCGGCTCTCCGGGGTGCTGGAGCGTGCCCGGAACGGTGACGCCCGGGCCGTTCTGATCGCCGGGGACGTCGGGGTCGGCAAGACCCGGGTGCTCGACGAGGTCGCCGGGCGGGCGTCGGCGGCCGGGATGACGGTGCTGACCGGGCACTGTGTCGACCTCGGCGATGTGGGGCTGCCGTATCTGCCGTTCACCGAGGTCCTCGGGGTGCTCGCCGGTGACGGGCGGTTCGCGGAGGTGCTCGGGGCCCATCCTGTCGTCGGCGGGCTGCTGGGCGGTGGGACGGATGCCGTGAGCGACCGGCTGCGGTTGTTCGAGGGCATCGCGGGGCTGCTGGCCGACCTCTGCGACATCGCGCCGGTGCTGCTCGTCCTGGAGGATCTGCACTGGGCCGACCAGTCGTCGCGGGATCTGCTGCGGTTCCTGCTCAGTCGCGGGATCCTGCAGCGGACGGCCGCGGGGGCGCCCGCGCGCAGGCTGGCCGTGCTGGCGTCGTACCGCGCCGACGATCTGCATCGGCGTCATCCTCCCCCACTGCCTGAACGGCGTGGGGGCACCCCCATCGGCCGCTGCTCGCCGAGCTGGTACGGCTGCCCGCCGTCGAGCGGCTGGAGCTGCGGCCCTTGGCCGATGCCGAGGTGGCGAGGGTGGTGCGGGCCGCCTACAGCAGCGAGGCGCTCGCCCTGATCCCGGCCGAGCCTCCGTCGCGGACGTGGGTGTGGGCGGCGGCCACGCATGTCCTCGCGGCACGCCAGGTCGGGGAGAACGAGACCGCGCTGCGGGTCGCCCGCGAGGCCCTGCGCGTCGCCGAGCAGTTGCAGGCGACCGACGCCCGGGCGGACCTGCTGATCTCGCTGGCCGCGCTCGAGGGCGGCGGCCGGCATACGCAGCAGGGGCGGGAACGGCTGTGCGAGGCCCGGGAGTTGGCGCGGCGTTCGGGCAACGCGCCGGTGGAGATGCGCGCCCTGTTCAACCTCGCCGTCGGCTCCTTCGAGTCCGGTGAGCTCCAGGAGTGTCTGCCCTGGCTGGCTGAGGGGCTGGAGCGCGCCCGGCGTGCGGGGTTGCTGTCGTCGCCGTATCCGCTGTGGATGCGGTATCTGCAACAGCTTGTGCTGTACACGCTGGGCCGCTGGGACGAGTGCCTGAGCGCCGCCGCATCCGACGCCGAGGTGCTGCCCGCGGCGGGCGGGTACACGGTCGGTCCGGCCCTGTATGTGGCGCTCTCACGCGGTGACTTCCGGGCGGCCGAGCGGGCCCGTGCCCTGCTTCAGGGGCCGTTCGACTGGATGGGCACGCTGGTCGCGGGCATCGCGCTCACCGACGCCGCCGCGCTGCGCGGGGACGCGGAGGCGGCCGTGGAGCGGATGCGGTCCACCGTCGCGGCCCTCAGCGACGACGCGGGGACGCCGCCGGACGCCACCGTGCGGCTCGCCGCCCTCGCGCTGTCCGCGGTCGCCGACCGGGCCGCCGAGCTGCGCCTGGCCGGTGACGAGGCGGGGGCACGCGGCTGGGCGGACACGGCGACCGAGCTGGTGGAGCGGGCGCGGGCCACGACCGCGCGCGGGGCGAACGGCACCGCGCAGGGCCCGGAGGGCATGGCGTGGCTGGCCCGCGCGGAGGCGGAGTGGGCGCGGGCCGTCGCCGGGCCGGACGCGGCCGCGTGGGCGATGGCGGTGGCCGCGTTCGACTACGGTGACGACTACGAGCGGGCTCGCTGCCGACTGCGCCACGCCGAGGCCCTGCTGGCGGCGGACGACCGGGAGGCCGCGGCCACCGAGGCCCGGGCCGCCCGGGAGACCGCGGCGCGGCTCGGCGCCACGCCGCTGCTGGAGCGGGTGGACGCCCTGATCCGCCGGGCCGGCTCGGCGGGGGCGGCGCCGAGCGGTCCTCCGCGCTGACGGCCCGTGAGCAGGACGTCCTGCGGCTCCTCTCCCTCGGCCGCAGCAACCGGCAGATCGGCGAGGAGCTGTACATCAGCGGCAAGACGGCGAGCGTCCATGTCTCCAACATCCTCGCCAAGCTGGGCGCGGCGAGCCGTACGGAGGCGGTGGCGATCGCCTATCGGGAGGGGCTGGTCAGCCGCGGGGAGACGGTGGGCTGACGCCCTGTCACCCCGTGGCCTCGCAGTCGAGGGAGGTCAGGTCGACGGCGTCGGCCATCGCCTGCATGCCCTTGTCGTTGGGGTGTATGTGGTCGCCGCCGTCGAGGGCGGGAAGCATCCTCGCCCGGTCGTAGGGGCTGCGCAGGACGCGGTCGAAGTCGGTGACGGCGTCGAACTCGCCGCCGGTGCGGATGAACTCGTTGACCTCCTGGCGTACCGCCTCGGCGGCCGGGTCCCATTCGTGCCAGCCCTTGAAGGGGCCGACGGTCGCGCCGACGACGCACTTGCCGGCCGCGTGCGCCCGGTCGATGATCTCGCGGTAACCCTCGATCAGGTCGTCGGCGGTGACACCGGTGTGGGCCTTGATGTCGTTCACGCCCTGGAAGAGGAACACGGTCCGTACGCCCGGCTGGGACAGCACATCGCGCTCCAGCCGGTTCAGCGCGCTCTGGCCGGGCCCGTCGGCGAGGACCTTGTTCCCCGAGATCCCCTCGTTGGCGACGCCCTTCACCGCGGTGTCGGCCCTTTGCAGGCGGCGGGCCAGATAGTCGGGCCAGCGGCGGTTCAGGTCGGTGGTGGACTGCCAGCCGTCCGTGATGGAGTCGCCGAGCGCGACCACGGCTCCGGTGCCCTTGGCGGCGTGCACGGCGACGGCGTCGAGGTAGAACCAGGATCCGGTCGGGATGGTCCAGGCGGTGCCGCTCTCCTCGGCGGTGTGGTCGCCCTGGGCGGCGTACGACGTCTGCATGGCCATCCAGTGGCCGCTGGCCGGGCCGCCCGCGTCCGGGCTGTGCAGGCTGACGACGAGGTTGACGGCCGCGGGCAGTCGGCCGGGCAGCGGGTCGCTCCACACGGTGTGGCCCGCCGGCACGGTGACCGAGGGCTCTCCGCCGAAGGCCAGCCGCCGGTTGCTGCCCGGGCGCAGTTCGGCGCCCTGCTTCTGGAGGCCCGCGTAGACGCTGTCCAGGGTCAGCGGCCGGTCGCCGAAGGCGTTGGAGAGGCGGATCCGCACGCCGGTGCCGCCGACGCTGGTGTGCACGACGAGCCGGTAGCTGCGGCCCGCGACGCCTTCGGTCATGCGGTCGGCACTGGCCGCCCAGGTGACGACGCCGTCGGCGTCGCCGGTGGCCTCGGCGGGCGCGGGCTGGCAGGCGACGACCGTCAGCAGGAGGAGGGCGGCCGACGGCAGCGCGGCGGCCCTCACCGGGGGAAGTCCTTCAGCGTGGCGGAGGCGCCGGGCCGCAGGGTGACGGTGCGGGACCCCGCGCCGTACGCGACCGTCGTGGTGCGGCCGCCGACGCTGCGGATCCGGGCCTCGGTCGGCCTCCCGTCACGCCAGCGCAGGTCGACCTCGAAGCCGCCCCGTGCGGGCACGCCCCGGACGAAGCCGGTCGCGGCCCAGGCGTCGGGGAGGGCGGGAAGGAGCTCGATGTGTCCCGGCCGGGAGTACAGCAGCATCTCCACCATCGCCGCCGGGGTGCCGAAGTTGGCGTCGATCTGGAAGATGCCCCGGCCGCGTTCCGCCTCGTAGATGTCGAAGAGGTTGGGTGCCGTGCCGTTGCTGCCGTCGGTCGAGGGGCGGAGGCTTTTGACGATGAGCTGGTAGGCGTTGTCCACGTTCTTCAGGCGGGCCCAGCACAGGCTGCGCCAGGCGTTGGCCCAGCCGAAGCTCTCCATGCCACGGGCGGTGAGCAGGGCGGTGGCGCCGGCCACGATGTCGGCAGGGGTGGAGCCGTCGGGGCGGATGCGGTCGCCGGGGAACAGGTTGATCAGCGGGGACAGGTGGCGGTGCGTGGTCTCCCCCAGGTCGTCCGGCGACATCCACTCCTCCAGCCGGCCGGTCGTGGGGCTGACCTGCGGCAGGTACAGCTTTCTGCGCAGTGCGGCGATCGTGTCCGCGTAGGCGGTGTCGGTGCGCAGCTCGGCGGCCGCGGTGCAGTAGTTCCCGAACAGCGTCCACACGACTTCCTGAGCATAGGTGATGCCCTTGGTGTCCTGTGGGCCGTGTGCTCCCACAAGGTGGTGCACAGCCAGGCGTTGCCCGCCGGATGCCACCACCAGCCGCTGCCGCCGTAGGGGTTGGTGGAGAAGGCGACGGCCCAGCCGGCGTTCTCGCCGGAGGAGTTGCAAAAGCGGTTGGGCGGGTCGTTGAACAGGCGGCGGGTGACGTCGGTCCAGGACGGGAGCTGGGCGAGGCAGTAGTCCGCGAAGGCGTCGAAGCACGGGGACAGGCCGGTGCGGTCGGCCATCCAGTAGTTCATCTGGATGTTGACGTCGGTGTGGTAGTCGCCCATCCAGTCCGGGTCGTTGCCGTCCAGCCACAGGCCCTGGAGGGCCACCGGCAGGCTGTCGCGGGAGCCGCAGATCATGAGGTAGCGGCCGAACTGGAGGTAGGACGCCTCCAGTTCGGGGTCGGGTTCCGGATCGCGGCTGCGGGCGTGCAGTCGCTCCCAGGTGTCCAGCGCGCGCTGCGCGTCGGTGGACGTGCCGAGGGAGAGGTCGAGTCGCCCGTACAGGGTGCGGTAGTCGGCGACGTGGGTGCGCCGCAGGGCGTCGGCCGATTCCGCGGCGGCGGCGTGGACCTTCGTACGGGCCAGTCGCTCGGGGTCGAGGGAGGGGTCACGGAAGCCGGCCGCGGCGTCGGGCGCGTAGTCGGTGCCGGCGCCGACGACCACGGTGAGGTCCTTGCAGCCGGAGAAGTCGATGCGGGTGCCGTGGACGGTGACCTTGCCGCCGCTGCCGCGGGCCTTGAAGGCGGCGCCGTAGCGCAGGCCGTTGGGGAGGGTCGCGCCGAAGGACTCTGCGGCGGTGGGGGTCTCGCCGTGGGTGCCGGTCAGGGTGATGGTGCCGGTGTAGCGGCCGCCGCCGCTCTGGGTGAAGTACAGGACGATGACGTCGTCGGGGTGGCTGGCGTACATCTCGCGCCGGTAGGTGACGCCGGAGCGGACGTAGGAGCTGGTGACCAGGCCCTGGGCGAGGTCGAGGGTGCGGCGGTAGCCGTGGACGGCGCCGAGGTCGTGGTCGGGGCTGTCGACGGTGAGCCTGGCGAGCAGCGTGAAGGAGCCGAAGTCGGAGCGGCCGTAGGGGAACTGGCCGTCCTGGTCCAGGGTGTCGTTGAGGCCGCCGGTCCACAGGGTGGCGTCGCTGATGAGCAGCAGTTCGCGGCCGGGGTCGTTGCTCGCGAGGGCGCCGATGCGGCCGTTGCCGACGGGCAGGCCCTGTTCGATGAGCGAGCCCTCGTCGCCGGGGGCCCGCCACCACAGTCGGTGGCGGGCGGAGCCGGTGGGCAGCGGGGCGTCGGTGGGGCGGGCGGGCGCGGCGGAGGCGGTGAAGGCGGGCAGGGTGGCGAGGGCGGCGGTGAGGCCCGCGGTGGTGGCGGCGGACAGGACGGTTCTTCTGCTGGGCTCTTTCGGTCCGGCGTTCATGGCGGCTCCGGGTACGTCCGGGCCGGGGCCCGGCGAGGGGAGGTCAGAGGGACTTCGGTACGTCGATCCGGTCGATGTCCGGCGCGTAGCCGGTCCCGCTGTCGAACGTGATCGTGTTTGTTCCGGCCTTGAGCTTGACCGGCACGTGAACGCTGTTGACGGTCCTCCAGTCCCCGGTGGACGCGAACTCGTGCGAGGTGGCGCCGCCCGAGTTGGCCGAGACGAGGACCGAGCGGGAGTCGCCGCTGACGTAGGCGACCTTGATCTGGTAGACGCCGGCCTTGGGCACCACGACGTCGTTCACGGTGACCTTGCCGCCCCCGTAGAGGTTGCCGACCTTGCGTCCGTCGGAGCAGGCGGAGCAGTCGGCGACGGAGGCGTTGCCGCCGAGGGTGTTGGTGCCCGCCTCGGCCTCGTGGGCGGTCCAGGCGAGGTCCGTGCCGCGCGGGGTGACGGTGAACAGCCGGGAGCCGTGCGCGGGAAGCGCCTGGGTGATGCCGCCGGTGTGGCTGCCGAGGTTCTCCTTGTTCCACACGTCGCGCACCGATGCCCTGCCCTTGAAGCCGAGGGTGGACCAGTGCGCGGTCACCGCGGCCGGCGCGTCGGAGAGGTTGAACAGGGCCACGGTGTAGGTGCCGTCGGGGTTCTCGGCGGCCCACACCTGCTGCGGGTCGGAGGCGGTGACGGGCTCGGCGGGCGGGGCGCCGCCCTGGTTGATCGCGATGACCTCGCGGTCGGTGAGCAGCTTCAGGCCGTAGGAGTCGAGCCGGGTGAGGTCGTCGCCGGTGAACAGCGGGGACTTGGCGATCGCCCAGAGCGTGGCGTAGCTCTGCTGTTCGGCCTTGGTCAGGCCGTCCATCTCGCCGTTGCCGACGTTGAGGGAGTCGAGGTCGTTCCAGCCGCCGGGGCCGGCGTGTTCGGTCCAGGCGGGGGCGTCGTCCCAGCGGTCGTCGACCGAGTTCTCCCAGGAGACAAGCGTGTTGCAGTAGCACTCGACGTCGGTGTCGATGCGCCAGCCGTTGGAGTACTTCTTCCAGTCCGCGACGTGCCCGTAGTCCAGGGACCAGGACAGCTCCAGGTGGATGGGGCGGCCGGCGGTCTTGATGGCCTTCTGCCAGGCGGCGACGTCGGCGACGTTGTCGTAGTTGTCGCCGGTCTTGGACGAGCCGGGGCCGACGCCGTCGAGCTTCAGGAAGTCGTAGCCCCAGTCGGCGAACATCTGTGCCTGGGAGTCGATGTACTTCTGCGCGCAGGGGTCGGAGAAGTCGATCTTGTAGGCGGAGTCCCAGCCGTTGGTGGTGCGCAGGTCGTCGTGGACGATGTCGGCGGTCGCGCACCCCGGTGCGTTCCTGATCGGCGTCCTGCCGTCGCGGTACGCACCCTTCTCCAGGCCGACCGGGAGGTAGATGCCGGCCTTGAGGCCCTTGGCGTGGATGCGGTCGGCGACGGCCTTCATGCCGCTCGGGAAGCGCTCGGGGTCGGCCTGCTGTCGGCCGTATTCGTCGTACCGCGGCGTCCAGTTCCAGTCCGTCCACCAGCCGGCGTCGATGTTGATGTACTCGTAGCCGTACTTCTTCAGCTTGGCGGCCATGGCGTCGGTCTGCTTGGCGACGTTCGCCTCGGACAGGTAGCTGTAGTCGCCCTTCGGGTTGAGGCCCGGGTACTTCGACGACTGCATCGTCCAGCTCGTCCAGCCCATGTAGGGCTTTGCGGCCACAGGGACGGGCGTGGTGGTCTCGGCGGGGACGGCGGCGGTGACACCGGCGGTGAGGGCCACGACCACCACGGCTCTCAGGGCGCGTGCGGGCAGGACGGAGTACGAGGATGACCGCATGGGTCGTACCTCCTGGGTCGGTCAGCGGCGCTACCGCTGGTCGTCGGCTCTGATGAAGGACTGGATCGCGGTGGCCGCGGCCCCGCGCGCCCACTCCTCGAAGGGCAGCGGGCGGGTCTGTACGTCGCACTGGGCGGCGGAGCCGAACGCGGCCGCGGCGAAGGCGTCGCGGATCTGTTCGGCGAACAGGTCGTGGGCGGCGAGGCCCTCGCCGGAGATGATCACCCGCTCGGGGCCGAGCAGGTTGGCCACGGTGGCGATGCCCCGGCCGATCGCCTCACCCGCGCGGGCGTAGGCCTCGCGCGCCCCGGTGTTGCCCCGGTGGGCCAGTTTCACGGCCTCGGCGGTGTCGGCGACCTCGACGCCGGTGGTCTCGCGGATGCGCCGGACGATCGCGGCGTCCCCCGCGATGGCCTCCACGCAGCCGCGGTTGCCGCAGTGGCAGGGCGGTCCTGCCGGGTCGACGGTCACATGCCCGATCTCCCCGGCCACGCCGTGCGCACCGGCGACCACCCGGCCGTGCACGACGAGGCCGCAGCCGATGCCGGCGCCGACGGTCACCACGGCGAAGTCGGACAGCCCGACGCCGGCGCCGAACCACTGCTCGGCGACGGTGAGGGCGCGCACGTCGTTGTCGACGGTGACCGGCAGCCCGGTGGTCGCGGCGGCGAGTTCGGCGAGGGGCACGTCCCGCCACCGGAGGAACGGTGAGTAGCGGACGACTCCGGCGCCGCGGTCCACGTCTCCGGAGACGGCGATGCCGAGTCCGAGGACCGGGACGCCCAAGTCGCCCGCCTCCGCGAGCAGTTCGCCCGTCAGCTCGGCGACCGAGGTCAGCACGCCCTTGGGATCCCGGTCCGGGAGCGGGGCGTGGCGGGCGAGGCGGATACGGCAGCACAGGTCCGTGAGCACGGCGATGATCTCGTCGCCGGTCACCTTGACACCGATGAACAGCGCCCGTCCCCCGTCGACCCGCACCGGGTTGGCCGGTCGGCCGAGTGCGGGGCGGGCCGGCTCGTCCGCGTCCTCCACCAGATAGCCGGCCTCGATGAGGGGCCGTACCGCCTTGGTGACGGCGGCCGGGGACAGTCCCGCCCGCCGGGCCACCTCCAGGCGGGTGAGCGGCCCGTGGCTCAGGACCGTGGTGAAGATCTGCGAGGCGGCCGGCGTGTTCGCCGGGAACGTCTCGGCGCGGTGGATCGAGGACATGCCCGGAACCTAGAGCCCTTATTTTCCACCGTCAATGAAAGAAGCGGGATTCGCCGAAGGACTCCCACCCGGTGATCCCTGGCTGTCCAACTGTGCGTCGTCCGTGGCGATGTGACGGGATGCGAGAAGGTTGCCCGGAACGAAGGTGATCGTTCTCGCATGTGCGCCCCATCGACAGAAACGGGAGGAAGCCGGATGGTCTCAGCAGCGGTGGTCAGAGGTACGGCGGTGGCGGCACTGGTGTCGCTCCTGGCGGCACCCGCCCACGCCGTGTCCGCGGAACCCGGCGCCACGACGGTGGCCGCCAGGGCCGAAGCCCTCCCCGCCCCGGACATCGCGGGGGTGTGGGACGTCCTGCGCACGGTCCGCAAGCAGGGGGCGCCCGGCGCGATCGCGCGGGTCGACGACGGCGCCAGGACCCACTGGGCCGCCCTGGGGGTCGCCGACCGCAGGACCGGGCGGGCCATCGGCAACGCCGACCGGTTCCGCATCGGCAGCGTCACCAAGATCTTCTCGGCCGTGGTCCTGCTGCAACTGGCCGACGAGAGGAAGCTGAACCTGGACGCGCCGGTCAACCGCTATCTGCCGGGGCTGCTGCCCGACAGCCGCATCACGGTGCGGCATGTGCTCAGCCACCGCAGCGGCCTGTACGACTACACCAACGCCATGTTCGCGCGGACGGTTCCCGGCTTCGAGGCGGTCCGCACCAAGGTCTTCACCTACCGCCAGCTCGTGAAGCGGTCCCTGAGCAAGCCGCGCACCACCAAGCCCGGCGGCGCGTACTCCTACTCCAACACCAACTTCGTGGTCGCCGGCATGCTCATCGAGAAGCTGACCGGGCGCTCCGTACGGGCCGAGTACCGTGACCGGATCATCGAGCCGCTGCGCCTGCGCAACACCTTCTACGTGCACCCCCGCACCAAGATCCCCGGCCGGCACGCCCGCGGCTATCTCACCCCGGACGCGGCCGGCGCGGCGCTCGTCGACGCCACCGAGCAGACGGTGTCGTGGGCGCAGAGCGCGGGCGCGGTCATCTCCACCACGAAGGACCTCAACACCTTCCTGTCGGCACTGCTCGGCGGCAAGCTGACCTCGCGGGCCCAGCTCGCCCAGATGCAGCGGTGGGTGCCGGCGGGCGGCAAGCAGTCGTACGGGCTCGGGCTGCGGCGGCGCGAGCTGTCGTGCGGTGTCTCGGTCTACGGCCACACGGGCGCCGTCCAGGGCTACTACACCTACGCGTTCGCGTCCAAGGACGGCAGGCGCAGCCTGGCGGCGCTCGCCAACGCCTCCAACAACGGCACGATCCTCAAGTCGATGGGGGGCGCGCTGGAGTCGGCGTTCTGCGGCAAGAAGGCCAAGCCGCGGCATCGTGCCGAGCGCGTCGAGCGCAATGCGGCCGAGGGCGCCTGACGGGCGGGAACCCGCGAGATCCGGCGGACGTTGTCCGGACAGCTCCACCGGATCTCGAACCACCCACCAGGACGGCACGATGAGCGAGTTGGTTCCCGGGGGCAATCTGCCCCTCCCGGGCGGCAGCGTGACCGTCCGGGTGCCCGGCCCCTTCGACGTGTCCGCCCTCATCACCGACGACAGCGGCAAGGTCGGGGGCGACGCCGACTTCGTGTTCTACAACCAGCCCTCCGCGCCGGGCGCCCGGCTCCACGGCGACACCCTGACCGTCGATCCACCGCGGCTGCGCGCCGGGGCGAGCCGGGTCACGGTCGTCGTCAGCCCGGCCGACCCCGGCACTCCCCTGGGCACGCTGCCCGCCCCGGTGCTCCAGGTCACCGGCCCGGGCGGCCGCCCGCTCGCCCGGTTCGCCCCGCCGCGCCCGCGGCAGGAGACGGTGCTGCTGCTCGCCGAGCTCTACCGGCGCGGCAGCGGCTGGAAGGTGCGGGCGATCGGGCAGGGCTACGCGGACGGGCTGGCGGGGCTCGCCCGCGACTTCGGGGTGGACGTCGTCGAGGACGCGACGCCTTCTGCGGCCCGGCGGACGCCCGCTCCACCCACGCCGACCGCACGGCCGGCGATGCACACCCTGTCCGGCTTCACCACCGCGCACTCCCCCTCCCCCGACCCCGACGGCTTCCTCGGCCTGGTCAACTCCGCCCGCACGAGCGCCGGTTCCCCGCCCGTCACCCTGGACGCCCGCCTGGCCTCCGCCGCCCGGGCCCACGCCTCAGTCATGGCCGCGGCGGGCCGGCTCGACGTCGAGGGCCGCGACGGCGTCTCCGTGTACCAGCGCATCAGCGCCGCCGGGTACGCGTATCTCACCGTCGGCGAGCACCTGGTCTCCGGTCCCCGCACACCCGCCGAGTTCGTCGCGTACTGCCTGCGCACCGAACGCCCCCGCCGCACCCTGCACGACCCGGCCTTCACCCACACGGCCGTGGCGTACGTGGGCGGCGGCCGCACGGGCGACACCTACTGGACGGCGCTGTGGGCCAGGCCGCTCACGCCGGGCGACCTGAGCCGCACCGCGGCCGAGGTCGTCGACCTCACCAACCTGGAGCGGACCCGGGCCGGGCTGCGCCCGCTGGCCGCAGATCCCGCGCTCACCACCGCCGCGCAGACTTACAGCGCCGACATGGCGGCCCGCGCCTTCTACTCGCACACCTCGCCCGAGGGGACCCAGCCCTGGGACCGGGCGGCCGCCGCGGGCTCCCGTATGCGCTCGATCGGCGAGAACATCGCGTGCGGCCAGCGCTCCCCCGCCGAGGTCGTGGAGGGCTGGATGAACAGCCCGGGACACCGCGCCAACATCCTCAAGCGCGACTTCACCCACATAGGCATCGGCTTCGCGGGCGGCGGCCCGGCGGGCACGTACTGGACGCAGCTCTTCGGCGCATGAGGTCCCGGGAAGGACGACACGCCGTGCGCTAGGCGGAACGGGACCGTCCGGGACAGGATGCCCGCATGAAGGGTGACCTCTTTTCCAGCGAGCACATGGTCCAGCCCGCCACGGCGCCGGGCATGACGATCGAGAACTCCAAGTGCGTCAAGTACGCGGTGAACGGCGAGATGCACGCCCGGCAGGGCGCGATGATCGCCTACCGCGGCAACCTCCAGTTCGAGCGCAAGGGCCAGGGCGTGGGCGGCATGCTCAAGCGGGCCATGACCGGTGAGGGGCTGCCGCTGATGGCGGTGCGCGGGCAGGGCGAGGCCTGGTTCGCGCACGAGGCGCAGAACTGCTTCATCGTCGAAGTCGACCCCGGCGACGAGTTCACGGTCAACGGCCGCAACGTCCTGTGTTTCGACGCGTCGCTGTCCTACCGCATAGCGACGGTGAAGGGCGCGGGCATCACCGGCGGCGGCCTGTTCAACAGCGTCTTCACGGGTCAGGGCAGGCTCGGGCTGATCTGCGACGGCGATCCGCTGGTCATCCCGGTCTCGCAGCAGTACCCGGTGTACGTCGACACGGACGCGGTGGTCGGCTGGACGGCCGGGCTGCAGACCTCGCTGCATCGCTCGCAGTCGCTGGGCTCGATGCTGCGCGGCGGTTCCGGGGAGGCCGTACAGTTGATGCTGCAGGGTCAGGGCCATGTCGTCGTACGGCCGAGCGAGGCGACACCGCAGAAGCCGCAGCAGCACTGAACCGACCTCATGAGGTGATCTGCCCCTCGCGGGCAACCCCGTCGGCCCTGCCGACGTCTTGATCGACAACAGGTGAAGCCCTGGCCGCCCGTTTCGGCCAGGGCTGGTTTTCAACGAGCGGGAAGGGCGTACGGCAAGCGCTGGCCGTGCTCGGTGCCGAAGCGACCGGTGCGCCCGGGCGGGTCGCGGTGCCCGGCGCGGTCGCGGTGGAGCTGGTGCACGCCTTCTCGCTGCTGCACGACGACATCATGGGCGGCGACGAGGCACGGCGCCGCCGCCCCACGGTGTGGAAGGCGTACGGCACCGGGCCCGCCGTGCTCGCGGGGGGCGCCCTGTTCGTGCCGGCCGTCGAGACGCTCGCTGCGGCACGGGCGGGGCCCCGGGCTGTGCGGCTGCTGTCCGCGGCCTTGCGGGACCTGGTGCGCGGGCAGGCCGACGACCTGCTGTTCGCCACGCGTCCCTGGCAGGGACCGGAGCGGGTGCGGACGGGCGAGTACCGGGCGATGGCCGAGCACAAGACGGGCGCCCTGCCGGGCTGTGCCGCCGCGCTGGGCGCCCTGCTCGGCGGTGCGCCGCCCGCGACGGTCGCCGCGCTCGACCGTGCCGGCCGGCATCGGGGTATCGCCTTTCAGGTGGTGGACGATCTGCTGGGCATCTGGGGCGACCCCGCCGTCACGGGCAAGCCGGTCCACGGCGATCTGCGGGAGCGCAAGAAGACGTTCCCGGTGCTCGCCGCGCTCGACTCCCCCGCCGCGGGTCCGCTCCCCGCGCTCCTGGAGTCGGCCGCCGACCCCGGCGAGGTGGTCGAGGAGGCCGGTGGTCGCTCGGCCGCGCTCATGGCGGCCCGGCGTCGTGTCGCCGCCGTGGACGCGGCCCTGGCGGACCTGCCGCTGCGGGAGGGGCCTGTCGGCGAACTGCGGGCGCTGCTGGACTCCTGGTGCGGCGCGAGCTGTGAGAGCGCGCGCCACACGTGCGATGGTGACCGTCGCCGCCGTCGCGAAACCGGGTTGACCGGCGGCGCCTCCCGCGTCAGGGTGCCAAGCGGCGCGGATCCCCGCCCCGCGCCGGAGAGGTGACTGCCTTGATCGGGATCTCGGACGTCGAAGCCGCGGCCGGCCTCATCGCCGGACACGTGGTGCACACCCCGACCGTACCCAGCCCCGGCCTGTCGGCCCTGCTCGGCGTCCCGGTCACGGCGAAGCTCGAACTCCTGCAACGCACCGGGTCGTTCAAGGCGCGCGGCGCGACGGCGAAGCTGCTGTCGATGAGCGACGCCCAGCGTGCCGCCGGGGTCGTGGCGGTCAGCGGGGGCAACCATGGCATCGCCCTGGCGATGACGGCGGCCGTCCTCGATGTGAAGGCCACCGTGGTCATGCCGCGCTCGGCGCCCGCGCACGCCGTCCGGATCGCCGAGGACGCCGGGGCGTCGGTGCGGCTGACGCAGGACATGGACGGTGCGTTCTCGCTCGTCACCCGACTGCGGGACGAGGGGCTGACGCTCGTCCACCCCTTCGACGACCCCCTGGTGATCGCCGGCCAGGGCACCGTCGGTCTTGAGCTGGCCGACGACGCCGGTGACCTCACCGACGTGATCGTCAGCGTCGGGGGCGGCGGTCTCATCGCCGGTGTCGCGGTGGCGCTGCGGGCCCGCCGTCCCGGCCTGCGGATCTGGGGCGTGGAGACCGAGGGCGCCGAGGCCATGTCCCGGGCACTGGCGCAGGGCGGTCCGGTGCCCGTGGCGCTGTCGTCGATCGTGTCCACGCTCAGCGCACCGGCCGTGTCGCAGTTGACGTACGACCATGTGTCCGCCCTGGTCGACGAGGTGCTCGTGGTCCCGGACCGGGAAGCGGTGCGGGGCGTGCTCGATCTCGCCGAACACGCCAAGGTCTGGACCGAGCCCGCGGCCGGCTGTCTGCTGCCCGCGGCCCGGCGTGTCCTGGAGCGGGTCGGGGACGGTGCGCGGCTCGGGCTGGTCGTGTGCGGGGGCAACGCGACGACCTCGGACGTGCTGCGCTGGGCAGCCGATTTCGGCCTTCGCTGATTCATTCAGGCTCAATTTCCCTGGACTTTTCACATGCTTACTCACGCGTCAGAAAGCAAAGGAAAAGAAGCGCCCTTTGGTTGAGGATTCATTGAACGCTTCCCGTCATGCCTCCCGTACTTCCTGTGAGAAATGAGAGCCCGGGGTTCAGCGAGGGATGGCCATGGTCAAGGCGCGCGTCTCCACAGCCGAGTTGGTCGCCGGAAGGTACCGGCTCGTCGATGTCGTCCAGCGCGAGACGAACCGCGTCGGCTACTACGGCGAGGACACGGAAACCGAACGCCCGTGCCTCCTCACCCAGATCGGCCTCCCCGACGATCCGTGCCCGGACGCCGCGCGGCGGACCACCTCACGCATCCTGCGCGCCTCCGAGCGGATGGGGCTGCTGCGCCCGGGCCAAGTGGCCCCCGTCCTGGACGCCGTCGAGGAGTCCGGGAACCTGTGGATCGTCACCGAGTGGATCGACGGCACGCCTTTGGGCGAACTCCTCCTTCAGCAGGGCATGTTCAACCACATGCGCGCCGCGCGCATCGGTATCGAACTGCTCGACGTGCTGGAGGCCGCGCATGTCGCGGGCATCACCCACGGCGAACTGAGCCCCGGGCAGGTGTTCGTGGGCGGCGACGGGTCCGTCGTCGTCACCGGCTTCGGACTGGCCGGCGCGACCCTCGCGCCGCGCGTCGCCGCGCCGTCGTACGCCTCTCCGGAGCAGGCCCGCGACGAGCGGATCGGGCCGGCCTCCGATCTGTGGGCGCTCGGCGCGATCCTCTACACGATGGTCGAGGGGCGCCCGCCGTATCGCGAACGGGACCGGCCCGAGGCCACGTTGAAGGGGGTCGACCGGCTCCCGCTGCGCGCCCCGGTGCGCGCCGGGCCGCTCACCCAGGCGGTGCAGGGGCTGCTGCGCAAGGACTCCCGGGAGCGGCTGAGCCGGCCGGCGGTCCGCGACGCGTTCGTCCGGGTCCTCAGCGAGGACCCCGAGACGGCCACGCAGGCGATGGGGCACCCACGGCCGCGCCGTCGATACGCCGTCGGGCCCACCTGGAGCAGACGGGCCATGGTGGCCGGCACGGCCCTGGCCGTGGTCACCGTGGCGGCCGCCGTCCTGGTGGTGACCAACGGCGCGTCGAACGACTCGGGCCCCGCGTCGGCGGGTTCGGCGCCCGGCGCGTCCGCCTCCGCCGGGTCGCCGACCGGCCAGGCACCCACCCCCACCACCACGCCCAGCCCCTCCCCCTCCCAGGAAGGGACCGGCTCGAAGCCCCCCACCGCATCCCCCTCGGGCACGCCCCTGCCGCCCGGCTACCGGACGTACAGATCACCGGAAGGCTTCTCCGTCGCCCTGCCCGAAGGGTGGAAGGCGCAGCACACCAAGCGGGCCGGAGACCTGGCGTACCGCGTCTTCTTCAGTGCCGACGGCGATCCGCGCAGGCTGGCGATCACCTACAGCGAGGCCCTGGGACCGGATCCCGTCGCCGTGTGGCGCGACGACGTCCAGCCCGACCTGGAGGAGCGGTCCGGGTTCCGGCGCATCGGCCACATCGAGGCGACGACGTACCGGGGTTACAAGGCCGCCGACATGGAGTGGATCTCCGAGAGGGACGGCACCCGGCTGCGCACCTTCGGCCGCGGGTTCCTGATCGACGACCACCGTGGCTACTCCCTGCGCTGGACGACGCCGGAGGACGACTGGGACGACCCGGAGAACCGGGAGGCCCTGGACGTGTTCCTGCGGACCTTCCGGGTGCCGGAGGGCTGATCAGCCCGAGGCACGGGGTGCGCGCATCGCCCGCAGGGGCAGGCCGTGCAGCGGGTCGGTGCGCCAACGGGCCGTGAACGTCCGGTCCTTGAGCGAGCACGTCACGTCCAGGTGGTGCGGGGTCTCCAGGAAGGCGACGTCCACGACGAGGGTGTCGGCGTCGGCCCAGCCGCCGCTCACCGCGGTGGGCACCGGCTCCTCGGTGACGGTCCATCCGGCGTCCCCGAACCGCACCACGAGCGGGTGGCCGCCCTCGGTGAGCGTCAGCGCCCAGCCGTCCCCGTCCGTGGCGAGGTCGATCGCGGTCAGCTTGGGCAGGGGCTCGCAGACGCCGCCGTCCGGGGTGAACGCGGCGGCGGACCAGGTCTCGGCCCGCCCCGGCGGCACGGACTCACCGGCGGCGGGCGGCAGCGCCAGGCCGGCCAGCCGCCGCGCCAGCGCCGCGTCCGCCGCCTCACCGCCCGTCCGGGGCGCGGGGCCGAACGCGGGCAGCAGATGCTTCCAGACCAGGTTCAGCAGGGCCTGCATGTCCCAGGTGTCCGCGGTCGTCGCGATCACGGCGTCGTGCTCGGGCAGCACGACGCAGAACTGGCCGAAGGCACCGTCGCCGCGATAGCCGTGCCGCGACATCCAGAACTTGAAGCCGTAGCCGTGCTGCCAGTCGTCCCCGGGCATCACACCCTCGTTCGGGATCTGCGGGCGCGTGGCCTCGGCCACCCACCACTCGGGCAGCAGCCGCTCGCCCTCCCACACCCCGCCGCGCAGATAGAGCTGGCCCAGCTTGGCGATCGCGTCGGTGGTGGCGTGCAGCCCGCTGAAGCCGAGTTCCCGGCCGCTGCGGTCCGTCAGCCAGGCGATGTCGCCGATGCCGAGCGGATCCAGCAGGCGCGGCCGCAGATACTCGGTCAGCGACTGGCCGCTGACGCGCTGCACGATGGCGGAGAGCGTGAAGGTGGCGGGCTGGTTGTAGGCGAAGACCGTGCCCGGGTCGCGGTCCGGGGGCACCAGGAGGAAGCCGCGCACGAGGTCCTCGCGGTCGCGCCGCCGCGCCTCGGAGACGGTGTCGCTCTCGTGCCCGCTGGCCATGGACGCCACGTGCCGCACGAGCATCGCGCGGCTGCGCGGGTCGGTGATGTGGGCCTCGAACTCGGGAAAGTACGAGATCACGGGGTCGTCCAGCCGTATCAGCCCCTCGGCGGCGGCCATCCCTGCGGCGGTCGCGGTGAAGCTCTTGCTGATCGAGTAGAGCAACTGCGGGCGTTCGGGGGTGTACGGCGCCCACCAGCCGGAGGCGACCAGGTGGCCGTGGCGCAGGATCATCAGGCTGTGCGGCTCGATCGCGGGGGCGGCGTCGACGGCGTCGAGGAAGGCGAGGACGCCGGTGGCGTCGACGCCCTGGGCGGCGGGGGTGCTCGAGGGCAGCGGACGAACAGGCATACGGGCATCCTCTCCCGACACCCGGCCGGTCATCGAGACGATTCCACGCCCGGCCCCGCACCCACGGCACTCGCCGTGCCCCATGAATCCCGTTTTCGACGCCGCTGTCCGGGGACTCGGGCCCCATGGTGAAGATCGGATACACGATGATGACCGAGCAGGCGGGCCCCCGTGAGCTGGTGGACCACCTGGTCCGCGCCGAGGCGGCGGGGTTCGACTTCTCCGTGACCTCGGACCACTACTTTCCGTGGCTGCGTTCGCAGGGTCACTCGCCGTATGCCTGGAGTGTGCTGGGCGCGGCCGCCCAGGCCACGTCGCGGATTCCGCTGATGACCTATGTGACGTGTCCGACGGTCCGCTATCACCCGGCGGTGGTGGCACAGAAGGCGGCCACGATGCAGTCGCTGTCCGAGGGCCGGTTCCGGCTGGGACTCGGCTCGGGCGAGAACCTCAACGAGCATGTGGTGGGCGGCGGTTGGCCGTCAGTGGATGTGCGGCACGAGATGCTCGAGGAGGCGGTGGAGATCATCCGGGCGCTCTTCGGGGGCGGCCATGTGAACCATCACGGCCCGTACTTCGACGTGGAGTCGGCCCGCCTGTGGGACCTGCCGGACGAGCCGCCGCCCATCGGGATCGCCGTCTCCGGGGAGCAGTCCTGCGCGCTCGCGGGCCGGCTCGGCGACCTGGTGATCGCCACGGAGCCCGAGGCGGACCTGCTGGAGGCCTTCGACCGGCACGGCGGCGAGGGCAAGCCGCGGGTGGGGCAGCTCCCGGTGTGCCACGACCCGGACCCGGACGCCGCGATCGAGCGCGCCCACTCCCAGTTCCGCTGGTTCGGCGGTGGCTGGAAGGTCAACTCGGAGCTGCCGCACCCGGACTCCTTCGCATCGGCGACCCGGTTCGTCACCCGGGACGACGTCGCCGACTCGATCCCTTGCGGCGACGACCCCGACGCGTTCGTCAAGGCCGTCCGCCGGTACGCCGAGGCGGGGTTCACCGAGATCGCCCTCGTGCAGATCGGGGGCGATGCGCAGTTGCCGTATCTCGACTGGGCGGAGAAGACGCTGCTGCCCGCGCTGCGGGAGGCGCTCGACTGACAGCGGCGCGCAAGCCCTGCTCGCGGGTGCCATAGGCTGCCGGTCGGCGCTTTTGCCTTCCGAACAGCCTGTACAGGAGAGTCATCCGTGAGCCTGGCGATCGTCCCGTCCGAGCCGTCCCCCGTGCCCCTGTCCGACCTCGTCGCCCGCGACGCACGGGAATTCGGGGTCTACGCGCGGACCGGAGGGTGGGCCTTCGGCCTGATGGTGGCGCGCAGCGTGCGCCCCGGCGGGCAGAGCGCGGGCGAGACGCCGAAGGTGTCCGCGAAGGAGTTCGCCGAGCTCGCCGGGTGCTCCGCCGAGCGCGTCATGCGCTACTACAAGGCCTGGGACCGGGCCGCCGACGACGGTCTCGTCCCGCACTTCGAGGCGCTGGCGCCGGGCCAGGAGGTGGAGCTGCCGGACGCCGATGTGTGGCTCGGCTACTACGTCTCGCGCAACAGCGCCACCTCCGAGCGGGGCACCGCCATCGCCGAGGCCGCCGAGGCCGAGGGCATCCGCCCGACGAAGGCCCTGGAGGTCGCCGAGAACCCCACCGCGCTGCGCGCCGCGATCCTCGCCGACCCCTCGACGGCCCGCGCGGCCCGCCAGGCGCTCCTGGACCGGGTCCGCGAGGACCCCGAACTCCAGGCCGAGCTGGCGCGGGACGTCGTACGCACCGACGACCTGAAGAAGGCCGTCGCCACGCAGAACCGGGCGGCCGACCGGATCGGCTACGTCCGGCAGATCGCCGAGTCCGGCCAGATCAGGACCCCGGCCGGGCAGACCCTCGACGCGCCCGTGGAGGTGCGCCAGGAGGCGGAACGGCATCTGTCGCTGATCGACGAGCTGGAGGAGGACGAGGACACCGGCGAGTGGGCGGGCGAGGCCTACGACACCATGAAGTCCCTCGTCGCCGAGACCGTGGAGGCCGACCCCGAACTGCGGGTGCGGGAGCGGCGGACGAAGTTCTACAGCAGCCTGCAGCGGGTGACGAAGGTCTTCGAGGAGCTGACCTTCGACGATGTGCAGGAGTTCGTGGAGGACGACATGGTCCAGCAGCTCGAGGAGCTCCAGCAGGCCATCTCCACGTGCATCACGGCACTGCGCGGCGCGCAGGGAGGCACCGACGAAACGCGCTAGCCGCGCTCACTGCGTCGAGGGCTCATTCCACCGCGCGGTGGCGCGCCCACAGGGGCAGCAGGAACCAGCACAGCACGTACCAGACGACGACGGCCGCGACCAGCAGCGGCACGAACCAGTCGTGGGTGGCGACCCGCAGGATCAGCAGCAGTGAGCCCGACATGGTGCCGAGCAGCAGGAACAAGCCGACGAAGGTCATCTTGGAGGCCCACGCCACCGCCTGCGGCTTGATGCGCCGCCCGGACACCAGACGGTGCAGCGACACGGGGCCGATCAGCGCGCCGGTGGCGGCGGCGCCCAGTACCACCGTCACGATGTAGATGGTCTGGTCCGTGTCGGTGAGCGTGTCGTACTTCGCCGTGAACACGACGGTGAGCAGGAAGCCGAACAGGATCTGGACGCCCATCTGGGTCACCCGGACCTCTTGGAGGAGTTCGCCCCACATGCGGTCGGCCCGCTCCTCCTCGGTCTCGTCGCGGCCCCGCCGCCTTGCCTGTGCGGTCATGCCGGTACAGGTAACCCCGCCGCGGAGCACTCAAACGGCGGGGTTCGTGAGCGGCAGGGCCACCGCTCGCGGCGCGGGTGCGCGTCTACCAGCGGCCTTCCACCTGCTCCTTGATCCGCCGGTCGTACAGGTCCCGGATCGCGGTGAGCGTGTCCTCGGACAGCTCCGGCAGCGACGCGGCGGCCGCGTTGGCGCGGGCCTGTTCGGGCGAGCGGGCGCCCGGGATCACGGTGGTCACGCCGGGCTGCTGGATGATCCAGCGCAGCGCGAGCTGGGCCGGTGTGAAGCCCTCCGGGGCGAGGGCGGCGAACTCGACGGCCGCCTCCACTCCGGACTCGTAGTCGACGCCGGAGAAGGTCTCGCCCTGGTCGAAGGACTCGCCGTGCCGGTTGTAGGTGCGGTGGTCGTTCGCCGGGAAGACGGTGTCCTTGGTGTACTTGCCCGACAGCAGGCCGGAGGCCAGCGGGACGCGGGCGATGATGCCGACGCCCGCCTCCTCGGCCGCGGGCAGCACCTCCAGGAGGGGCTTCATGCGGAACGGGTTGAGGATGATCTGTACGCTGGCCACGCCCGGCCGGGCGATCGCGGTCAGCGCCTCGGCGCAGGTCTCCACGCTGACGCCGTAGTGCGCGATGCGCTCCTCCTCGACCAGGGTGTCCAGGGCGTCGAACACCTCGTCCGTGGAGTAGACCGGCGTCGGCGGGCAGTGGAGCTGGACCAGGTCGAGGCGGTCCACGCCGAGGTTGCGCCGCGAACGGTCGTTCCAGGCGCGGAAGTTGTCGAGAACGTAGTTCTCGGGGATCTGGTCGACGCGGCGGCCCATCTTGGTCGCCACGAAGATGTCCAGCTCGGGCCTGCCCCGCAGGAAGCCGGCGATGGTCTGCTCGCTGCGCCCGTCGCCGTACACATCGGCCGTGTCGAAGAAGGTGACCCCCGACTCGACCGCCGCGTCCAGTACCGAAAGGGCTTCCTTTTCGTCCACGTCTCCCCAGTCGGCGCCAAGCTGCCACGTACCGAGACCGACGACGGATGCCCGCTGACCCGACCTACCGATTACACGCTCGTCCATGGCGTCAGTCTGTCATTGGTCATTCGCGTGGGCGCAGCGGGCCCACCGCTCGGGCTCCCTGTGAATCCATCACTCACACGAGTGAATCCGTTCGGCGAGCAAGCGGTTACCGTCGGTCCGGTCCCTAGCTTTGCCCTGTGATCGACAAGTTCACCCGCAGGGGCCTGCTCCGCACCGCGGCCCTGGCCGCCGTACCGGCCCTCTCCCCGGTGGATCCGGCCATCGCCGCGCAGGAGTTGCCGGAGTTCCCGGCGGGCGTGGCGCCGTACCGCTCGGCGTATCGCAACTGGGTCGGCGAGATCACCGTCGACGGGCTGTGGGCCTGCGCGCCGGCCGGCCCGGACCAAGTGGTCGACGTCGTCAACTGGGCGTGGCGGCACAACTGGAGGGTGCGTGCCCGAGGCTCCTCGCACAACTGGTCACCGCTGACCATCACGCCGGGCACGACGTCGGATGCGCCGGTCCTCGTCGTCGACACGGCCGCTCATCTCACCGGCCTGTCCCTGGAGTCGCCGGCCGCGGTGCGCGCCGGCACGGGCGTCACCCTGGAGGCCCTGCTCACCTACCTCGAGGAGCACGGCCTCGGCGTCACCGCCGCACCCGCGACCGGCGATCTCACCCTGGGCGGCGCCCTGGCGATCGACGCGCACGGCACCGCCGTACCCGCGCCGGGCGAGCGGCGGCTGCCCGGTCACACGTACGGCTCGCTGAGCAATCTCGTGCTGTCGCTGACGGCCGTCGTCTGGGACGCGGGCAGCGGCGCGTATGTGCTGCGGAGCTACGACCGTGCCGAGGCGGACTGCGCCGCGCTGCTCACCCACCTCGGCCGCGCCTTCGTCACCGAGGTCGTGCTGCGCGTGGGCGCGAACACCAATCTGCGGTGCGTCAGCCGTACGGACATCCCGGCCGACGAGCTGTTCGCCGCGCCCGGCACCGACGGCCGCACCTTCGCGAGCTTCCTGGACCGGGCCGGGCGGGCCGAGGCGATCTGGTTCGCCTTCACCGAGCGCCCGTGGCTGAAGGTGTGGAGCGTGTCCCCGACCCGGCCGCCGACCTCGCGGCAGGTGAGGACGCCGTACAACTACCCGTTCTCCGACAGCGTCCCGCCCCCGGTCGCGGACCTGGTCGAGCGCGTCGTGTCGGACGGGGCCTGGTATCTGGCGCCGGTGCTGGGCAACGCCCAGTACGACGCGGCCGTGCTCGGGCTGACGGCCACGCTGTCGGGGGACATCTGGGGGCCGTCCAAGAACACGCTGCTGTATCTGCGGCCGACGACGCTCAGGATCGCCACGAACGGCTACGCGGTGCACACCGGCCGGGACCAGGTGCAGCGTGTCGTCGCCGAGTTCGCCGCCTTCTACCGGGAGCGGCTCACGGCCTATGCCGACCGGGGCCGGTTCCCGGTCAACGGGTCGGTGGAGATCCGGGTGACGGGCCTGGACGATCCGGGGGACGTCGGGCGGGCGGGGGCGCGGCCCCCGCTGCTGTCGGCGCTCCGGCCGCGCGAGGACCGCCCCGAGTGGGACACGGCCGTGTGGCTGAACATCCTGACACTGCCCGGGACGCCGTACGCGGAGGAGTTCTCCAGCCAGATCGAGCGGTTCCTGCTGCGTACCTTCGACGGCGAGTACGCCATGACCAGGGTCGAGTGGTCGAAGGGCTGGGCCTACACGAGGCAGGCCGCCTGGAGCGACGGTGAGGTGCTGGGTCATGTGGTGCCCGGCAGCTTCGGGGAGGACGTGTGGGGGCAGGCGGGCGGGGTGCTGGACCGGCTCGATCCGCACAGGGTGTTCGGCAATGGCTTCCTCGACCGGTTGTTCCGGTGAGGCACGCCCCCTAGTCGTTCAGGGGCGGGACGCCCTGGCGTGCAGGGTGCGTGCGAGCTTCGGGCCGAGTCGGCGCTTGAGGCGGCGCATCGTCTCCAGTCGGCCGGCCGCCCGGTCGAGCCGGTAGTACAGCCGGGGCGGCACATGGGGCAGCAGGGGCGAGTGGCGCTGGCCGAGGAGGGCGAACATCTGGTGCGGGGGCAGGTGGATGTAGCGGGGCAGGTTCTCGTACCAGCGGGCGCTGTGGTGCGCGGCGCTCTGGGCGGACAACAGGGCCTGGCTGCGCTGCTGTTCGTAGCGGGCGAGGGCCTGCGCGAGGGTGGGCCGCTGGTGCAGCGCCGCGGCCAGGGCGATGGCGTCCTCCAGGGCGAGGGTGGTGCCGGCGCCGATGGAGTAGTGGGTGGTGTGGGCGGCGTCGCCGATCAGGACGAGGTTGCCGCGGTGCCAGGTGCGGTTGGTGAGGGTGCGGAAGTTCAGCCACTGGACGCTGCGGTCGGCCGAGGTGCGGCCGATGAGGGGGTGGCCGTCGAGGACGTCGGCGAACAGCTTCTCCAGCAGGGCCAGTCCGTCGGCCTCGTTCGCGGTGTCCAGGCCGAGGCCGGTCCAGGTCTCGGGGGCGCATTCGACGACGCAGGTGCTCGACGCGGGGCCGAAGCCGTAGCCGTAGCACCAGATCCAGCCGTGGCCGGTCTCGACGAAGGCGAAGGTGAAGGCGTCGAAGACCTTGCTCGTGCCGAGCCAGAGGTAGCGGTTGCGGCCGGTGCCGATCGCCGTGCCGAAGTGGTCGGCGTGGCGGGTGCGCAGGGCGCTGTGCACGCCGTCGGCCGCCACGATCAGGTCGGCGTCGGGCAGGTCGTCCGGTGTGACCTCCCGCTCGAACTCCAGGTGTACGCCCAGCGAGCGGGCGCGTGCGGTGAGGATCGCCAGCAGGCGGTGGCGGCCGATGCCGTGGCCTTCGTCGCCGGGTTGACGGGTCGTCAGGTCCCGGACGTGGGCCACGCCTTCGCTCCAGCGGACCGAGTTCGCCTCGATGGCCCGGGCCGACTCGGGGTCGTGCGCGTGCAGTTCGTCGAGCAGCCCGCGCCAGTAGGTGACGCCCCAGCCGTAGGTGGAGCCCTCCGGGTCGCGTTCGTGGACGGTGATGTCGTGGGACGGGTTCCGCAGCTTGAGCAGGATCGAGAGATACAGGCCGGCGGGCCCGCCGCCGACGCAGGCGACCTTCACGCACACCCCTGGAAAATTCCCAATTCGGTCATTTCGGGTTTGCAGGGTAGCAAGGTCCGCCGGGCGACAGGGCGGGAACGCTTCGCCCGTCGTCACGCCTGAGCGGTACGGCACTCCGGGTGGCCCCAGCCCTGGGGGTTCTTCGCGATCTGCTCGCCCGCCGCATAGCCGCGACCGCACAGGCAGCGGCCGGGGAACTTGGCCTTGATGGTGCGCGCGGAGCCGCCGTTCTTGCGGGAGGCTGCCGCCTTGCGACGCGGTGCCTTGGACTTCGGGGTGTCTGGGGACGGCGGCGGCTCCGGTGAGCCGAGTTCGCTGCCCGCGGGCTCCTGCACGGTGGCGGCCTGGCTGGCGGCGCGGTCGGCGAAGTCGTTGAGCCGGTCGCCGTCGACCTGGTGGGCGGGGACGTAGCGGAACTCGACCTCGCGGCCGTCGAGCAGTTCGTCGATGCGTACGACCAGGTCCTGGTTGGCGACGGGCTTGCCGGCGGCCGTCTTCCAGCCGTTGCGCTTCCAGCCCGGCAGCCAGGTGGTGACGGCCTTCATGGCGTACTGCGAGTCCATGCGGATCTCCAGCGGCAGGCCCGGGTCGGTCGCGGTGAGCAGGCGTTCCAGCGCGGTGAGTTCCGCGACGTTGTTGGTGGCCTTGCCGAGCGGCCCCGACTCCCAGCGGGCGGGGGCCTCCCTCTCGTCGGCGACGACCCAGGCCCAGCCCGCCGGCCCGGGGTTTCCCTTCGAAGCCCCGTCGCACGCGGCCACAACACGTTCACGCATGCGCCGATCATGCCATGGGCCGGCGGGCCGCCCGGTCGCAGGTCTCCCGCGATCAGGGCACGTCCGTCGTCTTCGGCATGTCCCCTTCCGTCGTCGTGACGTCGATCACCGAGAAGTTCGCGCCCTGCGGGTCGGTGAGCGCCGCGAACCGGCCGAACGGCGAGTTCATCGGTCCGAAGCGCAAAACGGCGCCCTGCTTGGTGGCCCGGGCGACGGCGTCGTCGCAGTTGTCGACCGTGAAGTAGACGTTGATGTAGGAGGGGACCTCGGGCGGGAACTCCTCCGTCATCTGCATCCGGCCGAGGACCATGTCGTCGCCGAGCGAGTAGATCCGGAAGTCGACCTCGTCGTCCTCCATCTGTTTCGCGCCGTACCCGAAGACGGCCGGGAAGAAGGCGTCCGGCTTCTCCCGCTCGCGGGTGAAGACCTCGCCCCAGCAGAACGCGCCCGGCTGGTCCATCGGCGCCTCGAAGCCCTCGTGGGTGCCCGCCTGCCAGAGGCCGAAGACCGCGCCGCTGGGCTCACGGGCCAGGCACATGCTGCCGAACTCGCCGACCGCCATCGGCTCCATCAGGATCTCGCCGCCGTTCTCACGGATTCTGGCGGCGGTGGCGCCCACGTCGGCGGAGGCGAAGTAGAGACACCACTGCGACTGCCCCTCCTGGCCCGGCATGGGCGGGACGACCGCGGCGGCCGCCTTGCCGTCGGCGTAGGCCTGGGTGTAGTTGCCGTACTCCGTCGACTCCTCGCCGAACGTCCAGCCGAGGACGTCGCCGTAGAAGTTCTTGGCCCCCTCGATGTCGGTGAACATCGCGTCGGCCCAGATGGGGGTTCCCTCAGGTTTCACGGCCATGGCTGCGGCCCTCTCCCGGATCGGTGAGTTGTCCGGATTCTTACGCTAGCCACCGGACGGTCGGGTCGCGCGCCGAATGCCTGGTTCCGTTCCAGACTGGGCAGGGACGGCGACCGGTCGACGGACGGGGCTCGGGATGGCGGACGGGACGATGCGCGCGTGGTCGGTGATCGAGCCGGGGCCGCTCGGGGCGGGGCCGCTGCGGCTGGTCGAGAAGCCGGTTCCGGTGCCGGGGGACGACGAGCTGCTGGTGCGGGTGCGGGCGTGCGGGGTGTGCCGTACGGATCTGCATGTCGCCGAGGGCGACCTGCCGGTGCACCGGCCCGGCGTGACGCCCGGGCACGAGGTCGTCGGGGAGGTCGCGGGGTTCGGGGCGGCGGTGCGCGGCTTCGCGGCCGGGGAACGGGTGGGGGTGGCCTGGCTGCGGCGGACCGACGGGACGTGCCGCTATTGCGCGCGGGGGTCGGAGAACCTGTGCCCGGCCTCGTCGTACACCGGCTGGGACGCCGACGGCGGGTACGCCGAGTACACGACCGTGCCGGCCGCGTTCGCCTACCGGCTGCCCGGCGGCCTGGACGACGTGTCGCTCGCGCCGCTGCTGTGTGCCGGGATCATCGGGCACCGCGCGCTGCGCCGCTCGGCGCTGCCGCCGGGCGGGCGGCTCGGGCTGTACGGCTTCGGGGGCAGCGCTCATCTGTGCGCGCAGGTGGCGATGGCCGAGGGCGCCACCGTGCACGTCCTCACGCGCGGGGCGCAGGCGCGGAAGCTGGCGCTCGACCTGGGGGCGGCCTCGGCGCGCGGCCCGCTGGAGATGCCGCCGGAGCCGCTGGACAGCGCGATCCTGTTCGCGCCCGCCGGTGAGCTGGTGCCGGTCGCGCTGCGGGCCCTGGACCGGGGCGGGACGCTGGCGATCGCGGGCATCCACCTCAGCGACGTCCCGGTCCTGCGCTACGAGAGCGAGCTGTTCTACGAGAAGCAGGTGCGCAGCGTCACCTCCAACACCCGCGAGGACGGCCGCGAGTTCCTGGCGCTGGCCGCCGAGCACTCCGTACACGCCACGACGCACGCCTATCCGCTGTCGCGGGCGGACGAGGCGCTGCGGGATCTCGCGGCGGGGCGGTTCGACGGGGCCGCGGTGCTGGTGAACGACCTGTCCTGAGCCGCGTGCGCCCCCGGCGGCGGCCGGGACGCGTGAGCCCGGTGATCGCGCGGTGTGCGCCCGCCCGTCCGGGCGATCGCTACCGGCGTGAAAGGACGTGCCCGTGCGCCCTCCGCTTCGGGGGAGGGTTTGCGCCACTCGCGTGGTGAAGCCGCCCCCTTCACGCCGTACCGGCAGGCCACAGGCGCTGTTTGGCTTGTCCGTGCGGCGCGTACGGCCCATCCGTGGGGCCTGTTGCGTAAGTCCCGCCTGCCCAGGGCCGCCGCCATCGCGCCCAGAGGCCGCCGTCGTCAACGACCACTCCGCTCACCCCTGCTCACCCCTCCAGGGAGGGACAGTGTCCGTACCCGAGAGTGCCACCGGACCCGCCGCCGACGACCCCGCCCCCGACGGACCGCTCACCAGTCTGAGCACCCAGGCCGCGCGCCAGCTCACCACGACCACCAAGTCCGAACCGCAGATGCAGGCCATCTCCTCGCGATGGCTGCTGAAGATGCTTCCGTGGGTGGACGTCAAGGGCGGCACCTACCGCGTCAACCGGCGTCTGCAACTGCGCGTGGGCCGCGGCCGGGTGCAGTTCGAGCACAACGGCGCCGACGACATCAAGGTCATCCCCGAGACGCTCACCGAACTGCCGGTCCTGCGCGGCTACCCCGACCTCGACGTGCTGAAGGAGGTCGCGACCCGGTTCCGGGTGCGCGAGGTCCGCGCCGGCCAGGTGCTCGTCGAGGCCGGACAGCCGGTCCATGAGGCCTACCTCGTCGTGCACGGCCGATTCACCCGCTTCACCGAGGGCAAGTACGGCGAGGAGGAGATCCTCGGCATCGTCACCGACGGCGACCAGATCGGCGACGAGGCCATCGGCCAGTCCGACCCGCTGTGGCTGAGCTCGGTGCGGGCCGAGACCGCGGGCGTGCTGCTGGTGCTGCCCTGGGCCGTGGTGCGGGAGTTCACCGAACGCGTGCCGTCCCTCGCCGCGCACCTGGCGGCCTACGCCGAACGGCAGCGGCTGCCCATGAACCGCAAGGGCGAGGCGGACGTGCCGGTGCAGGCCGGCCACAGCGGGGAGCCGACCATCAACGGCGGCTTCGTCGACTACGAACTCGCCCCGCGCGAGTACGAGTTGTCCCTCACCCAGACCGTGCTGCGCGTCCACACCAGGGTCGCCGACCTCTACAACAACCCGATGAACCAGACCGAGCAGCAACTGAGGCTGACCGTCGAGGAGATCCGCGAACGCCAGGAGTGGGAGCTGGTCAACAACCGGGAGTTCGGGCTGCTGCACAGCACCGACTACGGGCAGCGCATCAGCACCTTCACCGGGCCGCCGACGCCGGACGACATGGACGAGCTGCTGTCGATGCGCCGCAAGACCAAGCTGTTCATCGCCCATCCGAAGGCGATCGCGGCCTTCTTCCGGCAGTGCAACCGGCGCGGCCTGGTGCCCGGCACGGCGAGCGTCGACGGGCACGAGATCCCCGCCTGGCGCGGTGTCCCGATCTTCCCGTGCAACAAGATCCCGATCAGCCCGCAGCACACCTCCAGCATCATCGCGCTGCGCACCGGCGAGGGCGACCAGGGGGCCATCGGGCTGTTCCAGACCGGGATTCCGGACGAGTTCCAGCCCGGTCTGAACGTGCGGTTCATGGGCATCGACGCCAACTCGATCATCCGCTACCTCGTCACCGCCTACTACTCGCTGGCGATCCTCGTCCCGGACGCGGTCGGGATCCTCGAGAACGCCCAGATCGGCCGGACCCCTGAGTGATCGTGTGGAGCACCGGATGAACACGGCCCCCTCCTCGCCGACCCTGCCCGGACCGCCGAACCTCGCCCGCACCATCCGGGCCCGGCGCGGCGGTGCGATCCCGGGGCTCAAGTACCGGCAGGTCGCCCCCGCCGACCCGGAGAAGGCCGCGGAGGTCGACCGCAGGCTGGAGGCCTGGGCCCGCCGCCTCGATCTGTTCCCGCGGTCCTGGTCGGGGGACTTCTCGGGGTTCCAGTTCGGCCGGGCGGTGGTGCTCCAGCATCCGGCCGGGGCCGACCTGGAGCGCCTGACGGTGGCCGGGGAGCTGCTGCTCGCCGAGAACATCGTCGACAGCTGCTACTGCGAGGAGGACGAGGGCAGGGGCGCCTCACGCAGCGGACTCGGCGGGCGGCTGATCCTGGCCCAGTCGGCGCTGGACCCCTACCACGGCACCCCGGAATACCAGGAACAGTGGGCACACGGTGTGCAGCGGGACGGTCCGCTGCGCTCGTACCACTGGGCCCTGAAGGACTACGCCGCCGTCGCCACGCCCAGCCAGACCGACCGGCTGGTGCACGATCTCGCCCGGCTGCACCTGGGCTATCTCGCCGAGGCGGCCTGGAGCGAGACGCGGTACGTCCCGCACGTGTGGGAGTACCTGGTGATGCGGCAGTTCAACAACTTCCGTCCCTGTCTGTCGATCGTCGACGCCATCGATGGCTACGAACTGCCCGAGGCGCTGTACGCCCGCCCCGAGATGCAGCGGATCACCGCCCTCGCCTGCAACGCCACCACGATCGTCAACGACCTGTACTCCTTCACCAAGGAACTGGCCAGCGACCCCGACCATCTGAACCTGCCGCAGGTCATCGCGGCCAACGAGCGCTGTGGCCTGAAGGCCGCCTATCTGAAGGCGGTCGAGATCCACAACCGGATCATGGAGGCGTTCGAGGAGGAGTCGGCCCTGCTCGCCGCCACCTCACCGCTCGTCGAGCGCTACGCCCGGGGCCTGTCCGACTGGGTGGCCGGCAACCACGAGTGGCACGCCACCAACACCCACCGCTACCACCTGCCCGACTACTGGTAAAGCGCGAGCGAATGACAGAACGTCACACGCACCAACCCGAGGAGTCACCGTTGACCATCGCCCCCGAAGCCAACCCCAAGGCGAAATCGGTGCCGACCCAGTCCACGTACCAGAACCGCGTCGCGGACTACTGGAACGCCGAGGAGAACCCGGTCAACCTCGAACTCGGAAAGCTCGACAACCTGTACCACCACCACTACGGCATCGGGGACGCCGACCGCTCGGTGCTCGACGAGCCCGATCCCGCGCTGCGCCGGGAGCGGATCACCGCCGAACTGCACCGGCTGGAGCACGCCCAGGCCGAACTCCTCGCCGATTCCCTCGGCCCGCTCTCCCCCACCGACCGCGTCTTCGACGCCGGCTGCGGGCGCGGCGGCGGCAGCGTGGTGGCGCATCTGCGCTACGGCTGCCACGCCGACGGCGTCACCATCTCCGACAAGCAGGCCGAGTTCGCCAACGCGCAGGCCCGCGAACGGGGCATCGACGACCGGGTGCGCTACCACCACCGCAACATGCTGGACACCGGGCTCCCGACCGGGGCGTACGCGGCCTCCTGGAACAACGAGTCCACCATGTACGTCGAGTTGGACCTGCTGTTCGCCGAGCACGCCCGGCTGCTGCGCCGCGGTGGCCGCTATGTGGTGATCACCGGCTGCTACAACGACACCTATGGGCGCGCCTCCCGCGAGGTGTCGCTCATCAACGCGCACTACATCTGCGACATCCATCCACGCTCGGCGTACTTCCGCGCCATGGCCCGCAACCGGCTGGTCCCGGTCCATGTGCAGGACCTCACCGCGGCGACCATCCCCTACTGGGAGCTGCGCCGCGAGGCCGATCACCTGGTGACGGGCATCGAGGACACGTTCCTGAACGCCTACCGCAACGGCAGCTTCCAGTATCTGCTGATCGCGGCGGACCGCGTCTGAGCGACCGTCGGGCTCGCGTCGGCCACGGCCATTCCGTGGCCGACGCGTGTCTTCCCTCCGGGGCCCGGCCGTGCTTGCCTGGGGAGCCGTTTTCGGTGTCCGGGGCGGGAGTCGCCGTATGCGCAGACCGTGGGTCGTGGGGGTGCTGCTGGCCGCCGTGCTGCTCGGCGCGTGCGGGGACCCGGCGTCGGAGCCGCAGGACGCGCCCCCGCCGGAGCTGCCGAGGGCATCGGTCACCACGCAGCAGCGCGCGCCCGCCTCACCGAGCCCCACGCCCGTGAAGGCGCCCTCCGTGCTGTATCTCGGCGACTCCCTCGCGATGGAGGCGCAGAAGGTCGTCGGTCAGGAACTGCGCCGCGAGCTACGGGCGACGTACCGGAGCGCCCCGTACTCGGGCACGACCCTGTGCGACTACCTGGAGGGCACGGGCGAGCGGTCCCTGGTCCCGGACGCGGACAAGGCGGCCGTGCTGGTGCGCAGGCAGCGGCCGGACTTCGTGGTGCTGCAGTTCTGGGGGAACGCGTGGGGCTACACGCCGTGCATGGACGGGATCACGCACGACGCCTCCCCGGAAACGTACTTCAAGCGGTACGCGGCGGACATGAAGCGGCTCACCGACCAGATCTCGGCGGCCGGGGAGGCGCGGATCGTCTGGGTGCTGCAGGGGCCGGACCCGATCACCCCCGACCGGGTCCGGCGGGTCAACGCCCTCTACGAGAAGCAGGCCGCCGCGTCGGGCGACCTGGTCGCCGACGCCGGCGAGGCGGTGAGCGCGGCGGGGGCGCGCTACTCCTGGGTGCAGTACCTGCCGTGCACGGCGTACGAGCAGGAGCACGCGGAGTACTGCACACAACCGGGCCGTGACCGGACGGCCCTGCACCGCGACGACGACTATCTGCACTTCTGTCTGGCGCCGACCACCTCGACGCCGAAGCCGTGCCCGGTCCGCTCCCCCGGGATTCTGCGGATCGCCCAGGCGATCACCGAGGCGATCCGCGAGAACCCGTAGGGCCGGGCTCACTCGCCGGCGTAGGCCTTGTCCAGGGCGGCGATGTCGAACTTGCTCATCGCCATGAACGCCTTGGTCACCCGGGCCGCCTTCGCCGGGTCCGGGTCGGTGATCATCGCGTCCAGCCGGTCCGGGACGACCTGCCAGGACACGCCGTAGCGGTCCTTGAGCCAGCCGCACGGGCCGGGCTCGCCGCCGTTCTCGGTGAGCTTGGCCCAGTAGTAGTCGATCTCCTCCTGGTTCTCGCAGAAGATCATGAAGGAGGTCGCCTCGGTGAACTTGAACTGGGGCCCGCCGTTGAGCCCGAGGAACTTCTGGCCGTTGGCCGTGAACTCGACGGTCATCACGCTGCCGGCGGGCTGGGGCGCCCCCTCCGGGTAGTGCGCGACCTTGCCGACGCTGGAGTTCTTGAAGACGGAGACATAGAAGTGGGCGGCCTCCTCCGCCTGCCCGTCGAACCAGAGACACGTGGTGAAACCGTCGCTTGCCATGACTTCCTCCTGGAGCGTGGATCCGCTGTCATCCGTATCGACCGGCCCGCGCCGCGAAACTCATCGCTCGAAAGGGCAGCAAAACCAGATGGCCGCTACACCGAGGCGAACTAGCATCCGGGCATGACGTCATCGCCCACGGACAGCATCCGCCCGTACCGCATCGACATTCCGCAGAGCGACCTCGACGATCTCCACGACCGCCTCGACCGCACCCGCTGGCCCGACGAGATCCCTGGCGCGGGATGGGCCTACGGGGTGCCGGTCGACTATCTGCGCGACCTCGTACGGCACTGGCGGCACACCTACGACTGGCGGGCGGCCGAGGCGCGGCTCAACGAGTGGCCGCAGTTCACGACCACGATCGACGGGGCGAACGTCCACTTCGCCCATGTCCGCTCGCCCGAGCCGGACGCCACCCCGCTGATCATCACGCACGGCTGGCCGGGGTCGATCGTGGAGTTCCTGGACGTCGTGGGGCCGCTCGCCGACCCGGCGGCGCACGGGGGCGATCCGGCGGACGCCTTCCATGTCGTCCTGCCGAGCATCCCGGGGTTCGGGCTGTCCGGGCCGACGACCGAACCGGGCTGGGAGGCGGGCCGGGTCGCCGACGCGTGGGCCGAGTTGATGCGCCGGCTCGGCTATGAGCGGTTCGGCGCGCAGGGCGGCGACTGGGGCGCGGCGATCACCCGGGAGCTGGGCAGGTCCCATCCCGAGCGGGTGCTCGGCGTCCACGTCAATCTGCTGCCGGGCGCGCAGGCGGCCACCGAGCCGACGCCGGAGGAATTGGCCGAGCTGACCCCCGACGAGCAGGAGCGGGCACTGGCCTCGTGGCGCCGGTGGGCGGCCTTCTCCCGCGACGGCATCGGCTACTACCACCAGCAGGCCACCCGGCCGCAGACCCTGGCGTACGGGCTCACCGACTCACCCGTGGGCCAACTCGCCTGGATCGTCGAGAAGTTCCGGGAGTGGACGGACTCCGAGGACCTGCCGGAGGAGGCGGTCGACCGGGACCGGATGCTCACCAACGTGATGCTGTACTGGCTGACCGGCACCGCCGGTTCGTCCGCGCGCATCTACTACGAGCGGGCGCACCCGAGCGGCCGGGTCGCGAAGCCCGCCGAGCCGTCCACCACCCCGACTGCGCTCGCCCTGTTCCCCGCCGAACCGCAGCTCCCGCTGCGGCACAAGGCGGAGCGCACCGAGAACCTGGTGCGCTGGGCGGAGTTCGACCGGGGCGGGCACTTCGCGGCGATGGAGGAGCCGGACCTGCTGGTGGACGACGTCCGGGCGTTCTTCCGGCAGTTGCGCTAGGCCCTGTCGTCGGATTCCCGTCATCCGCCCGAAGGGCGGGCCGCGCGGCGTCAGGTGCGGCGAGTGGGGGCACCTCCCACGCCCTTAAGGCAGTGGGGGAGCGTGCATGGCGTCGCGCGGCAGGCGGGAATCCGACGACAGGGCCTAGGGCTCTGCCGTCGGCTGATCTGCCACGGGCAGAGAAATCCGCCACCGGCGTCGTCCGCGGTCGACAGTGGAGTCGACGGCATCCCGACCACCACGAGGAGACCAGATGACGCCCCTTGCCATGCTCGCGCCCCGGGCCGAGGAGGGCGACGCCCCGCCGACACGGTTCGACGACCATCTCGCCGCCCAACTGCTCGGCCAGCGCATCGTGTTCCTCGGCACCGAGGTCACCGAGGCCTCCGCCAACCGGGTCTGCGCCCAGTTGCTCCTGCTGTCGGCGGAGGACCCGCGCACCGACATCAGCCTGTACATCAACAGCCCGGGCGGCTCGGTGCACGCCGGGCTGGCCATCTACGACACGATGCGGCTCATCCCCAACGACGTGTCGACGCTCGCCATGGGTTTCGCGGCGAGCATGGGTCAGTTCCTGCTGTGCGGCGGCACGCCCGGCAAGCGGTTCGCCCTGCCCAACGCGCGGATCATGATGCACCAGGGGTCGGCCGGCATCGGTGGCACCACCGCCGACATCGAGATCCAGGCGGAGAACCTGGACCACAGCAAGCGGACCATGGAGCGGCTTCTCGCCGAGAACACGGGCCAGACGCCGGAGACCATCGCCCGGGACGGCGACCGCGACCGCTGGTTCACGGCCGAGGAGGCCAGGGAGTACGGCATGGTGGACGGGGTCGTCCAGTCCCTCGCGGACGTCCGCCCGGCCGCCTCGAAGCGACGGATGGGGCTGTGACATGGGGAACTACACGATTCCGTACGTCGTCGAGCGGACCGCGCACGGCGAGCGCTCCTCCGATGTGTTCAGCCGGCTGCTGTCGGAGCGGATCATCTTCCTCGGCACCGAGATCGACGACGGCGTCGCCAACGTCGTGATCGCCCAACTGCTCCATCTGGAGTCGTCGGCGCCGGAGAGCGAGATCGCGATCTACATCAACTCCCCCGGCGGCTCGTTCACTTCGCTGATGGCGATCTACGACACCATGACGTATGTGCAGGCGCCGATCTCCACGTTCTGCGTGGGGCAGGCGGCGTCCACGGCCGCCGTGCTGCTGGCCGGCGGGGATCCGGGGCGGCGGTTCGTGCTGGAGCACGCGCGCGTGCTGCTCGGTCAGCCCGCGTCGGGGGTCAGCCGGGGCATGATCTCCGACCTCGCCCTGCAGGCCAAGGAGATGGTCCGGATCCGCTCGCAGGTCGAGGAGGTGCTGGCCCGGCACACCCAGCACGACATCGCGACGCTGCGCGCGGACATGGACCGCGACAAGGTGTTTACGGCGCAGGAGGCGGTGGCGTACGGGCTGGCCGACGAGGTGGTGAGCCGGCGCCTCGTGGGGGTCTGAGGCGCCGGCGCGTCCTCAGGCCGCCAGGCACAGCCCGTCGTGCGGTGTGCCGGCCCTGCCGCGGCCGCTGCCCGGGACGCTGCGGCTGCTGAGCCGGACCAACTCGCCCTGCGCCAGCGACAGCAGGTCGCCGAGGCCGAGCCCCAGGGCGTGGGCCGCGGCCGCGAGGACCTCCGAGGAGGCCTCCTTGCGGCCGCGTTCCACCTCGGAGAGATACGGCATGGAGATCCGGGCGGAGTCGGCCACGTCCTTGAGCGTGCGTTCCTGGGCCAGGCGCTCGCGGCGCAGTACGTCGCCGACGAGGTCGCGCCAGAGGGGTTCCTTGGGGGCGGGGGTCTCCGGCGGGGCGAGGGCCGGGCGTTCGGCCGGTGGGGAGGTCGCTCCCGGGCGTTCGGACGGCGGGCGGGTCGTTCCCGGGCGCACGCCTGGCGGATGGGCCGACGGCTGGGTCGGCGGCCGGTGGCGGGCCGGTGGGCGCAGGGGAATGACGCGGGCTTCGTTCGGCGCTTGTTCGCTCACCTTCCCAGCCTAGGAGCGCCGGGCGTGAGGGGAAGGAATCGGCGTTCCGCCCTGGGGGAAATCAGGCCCCGACCCTCACTCGTCGGCGAGCCGCAGCACCGCCCGCACCCGTTTGCCGACCGGCACCCGCTCCACGGCGACCTCCGTCGCGAGCGCGTGCACTATCTCCAGACCGTGCCGCCCGACCCGCTCCGGGTCCCTGGGGTAGCGCAGGGGCAGGGCGGAGCTGCTGTCGTACACGCAGACCGTCACCGCGTCGTCGGTGCCTTCCAGGTCCAGGATGTAGGGGCCGTTGCTGTGCCGGTCGGCGTTGGTGACCAACTCGCTGACCACCAGGAGCACCTTGTCCTCGGCGGTCTCCGCGATCGTGGCGCACCACTCGGTCCTCAGCCGCCCGAGGAACAGCGCGGCGAAGGACCGCGCCTCGGCGATGCATCCCGGTTCACCGCTGTAGTGCGCCGCCCGCCGCAGCGGTTCCACGGGCACGTCGAAACCAGTCGTAATCACTGCACCGTCCACGTGCTCGGTCATGCGTTTCTCTCTCGGAAGCCGGACTGGCCGGACGCTGTTGCACCAGTCCTCGTACCCAGAGCGGAGCCGAGCAGTCACTCTGCAGGTGGCGCCGTACGTCACAACACGGGCGACTGCGGTGCGGGGGTGGTCGGCGCCGATTGTGACGTGGTGGTCGTGTCCTCGTCGGGCGGTGGCTGTGTGGTGGGCGTGTCGGGCGATTCGGGCTCGGTGGTCGTGGGCTCCGTCGGCGATGTCTGCGGGGACGTTTCGGGCGTGGAGGTCTCAGGAGTCGTCGGCGGACTCGGCGATGTCGGCGACGTGGGTGTCGACAGGCTCGGCGACGGGGTGGGCTTCGCCGGCCGGTCGGTCTTCCTGTCCTTGCCGCCGTCGTCGCCCCGGTGGCGCGCGACCCACTCGTCGTCGTCCTCGTCGTAGATGACGAAGACGTTGATGATCGTCGTCGAGGGCGCGACCACCACGACGTTCGAGGAGCGGAACGACGGCCAGGCGTCACCCGTGTGCCGGGGCGCGTCCTGCTGGGCGACCGGCCGGGTCAGCGGGTTGCCGCAGGCGCACCGCACCCGGGGCTCCCCGCGGGCGTCGACGAGCACCGCCGTGCCGGCCTGCAGGACGGCCTGGTAGCTGGTGGCGGCGCCGTCGGCGTAGCCGTGGTTGGTGACGCGGGTGTCCAGGCGCAGTTGGACCGGGGTGAGGGAGCGCAGATAGGCCGGGACGCCGGAGGGCTCGACCCGGGCGACGGAGGCGAACGCCTCGTTCTTCGCCGGGACCTGCCGGAGGTACGTGATCTGCTTCTCCACGTCGCAGGCGGCCACGTTGCGACTGCCGCCGTACAGGCCGGGCGCCCCGCCGTCGACGCCGCGCACCGCGTTCGACGGCGCCGACTCGGTGGGCGGGGACGGGGTGGCGGGCGCGACGGAGCTGTCCTTCGCCGTGGAGGCGGTGAACGGGTCGGGGCCTGTCTTGTCCGCCGCCTGGAGGAAGACCTCGCCGCTCTTGCCGGTGCCGCCGTCGCCGCGGGAGAGGACGACGGCGATGACCACGGCGGCCACGACCACGGCGGTGAGCACCGCGATCCGGGGCACGGACCGCCACCAGGGGTGCTGGGGTTCCGGGCCGGGCGCCGCGCCGCCGCCACCGCCGGACGGGGGCGGCGAGGGCGGGCCGGACGGCGGCTGGGAGGGGCCCGAAAGGGGGCCCGAGGGCGGTCCGGTGGGGCGGCCGGACGAGGGAGGTTCGACGCTCACGAAGCCTTCTTCCCGACGCGGGGCCTGTCTTGCCGTTTTGTCGGCCTTTTTTGTCAGCCTTTGGGGTCTTTCGCGACGCTTCCATTCTGTGTTCCGATCCCGCGCGGCCCGCAAGCCGACGCGGACGGACCTCCCGGCGAGCGCACCGCTGAAGTGCTCCTTAGCGTGGGCAGGGTGAGTGCGCCGACCCCCTCCCCTCCGGCCGTGGCCGCCCATGGCTGGGTGCAGGCCCTCGTCGCGGTGCTGGCCGGGCTGGTTTCGATGGGGGTGGTCGCCGCGCTCGGGCTGTGGGCGGCGGGCGCGGCCGATCTCCCGGACGGCGCCTTCCCGCGCGTCGTCGCGGCGACCGTGGTCACGGCGGTCGGCGGCACGGTCGAACTCTCGGGGAACGCCGGAGCGCTGGCCGAGTCCGACGCCGGGCTGACCGTGATCCCGCTGTCCGTCACGCTCACCGGCGCCCTCGTGCTGGCCGCTGGCTTTCTGCGGCCGCTGCGGCACCGGGCGGTCGCGGGCGCCGCGGAGCTGGCGGGGTGGGCCGCGAGGATCGCCGTGCTGTGGCTGGTCGCACTGCTGGCGCTGGCCTTCTCCGCCCGCCAGACCTTCTCCCTCTCCCTCGGCGACCTCACGCCGGAGGAGCTGGGCGACCTCGCAGACCTCGGCGACCTGTTCGGCATCTCCCCCGAGATCGGCTTCACCACCGATGTGCCGGCGACCGTGTTCTTCGGCCTGCTGTGGCTGGCGGGCGTGCTGGTGCTGGCCCTGCTGGTCGCGCGCGGGGCCCCGCTGCCGGGGCGGCTGCTGCGCTTCCAGGAGTCGGTGCGGCCGGCCGCGTACGCCATGGTGGTGCTGTTGCTCGCGTACGTCGGGCTGGGCGTCGTCATCGGTCTGGTCGTCGCGGCGACGCGCGGGCACGCGGCGGAGACGTTCGCCGTGATCCTGCTCGGGTTGCCGAACCTGGTGTGGCTCGCCCTGACGATCGGGCTGGGTGCGACCTGGAACGGCAGGGTGGACGGGCCGTTCGGGCTGCCCATGCCGCATGTGCTGGACGAGGTGCTGCGTGGCAAGGAGGTCGCCGAGCTCAACCTGGGCACGCTCTCCGAGCACGACGGGCGGGTGTGGTGGCTGGTGGCCGTGGACGCGGCTTTGCTGGTGGCCGCCGCGTTCGTGATGGCGAGGCGCTCGCCGGCCCGGATGCGTGCCTGGCAGCACGGCGTGCACATGGCGGTGGCGCTGGCGCTGACGGTGCTGATGATCTGCCTCGTCGGCCGGATCTCCGCGCACTACGGGCTGTCGGTCCTGGGCATCGGCGACCTGGGCGGTGATCTGGGCGGCGAGTTGTTCCTGAGACCAGAGGTGTGGTCGGCCTTCGGCCTGGCGCTGCTGTGGGGGCTGGTCGCCGGGTTCCTCGGCGGGCTGCTGGCGCGGCCGGTGCGGCACAGGGGCGAGGTCGCGGCACCGGCCGGAGGCTGAGCGGGACGCCGGTCGACTGCGGGACTCGGCTCGGGTAGGCCGCCGTACGACCGCCTCGCCATACGCCGTCGTACGACCACCCCGGCGGTCACCGGCCGAAGACCGGGGCGGCCCAGCGGGGCGGTGGCTTCGGCAGGTCCTGTGCGGGGTCCTTCGGCGGTCCCGCGGCCCGGGACCCCTTCGCCGGCTCCGCGACCCCGACGTCGACCTCCGTCGGCGCGTGCGCCGGCGTCGCGCCACCGGACATGGCGGAGCGCAGGTCGGCGACGAAGGCGAGGCAGGAGTCCTGGCGGTGGTCGGGGTTCTTGGCCAGCGCCCTGCCGAACACGGCGTCGACCGACGGGGAGAGGTCGGGACGCGCCTCGGTCAGGGGTGGCGGCTCGTCGAACTGGTGGGCCCACAGCAGGGCCATGTCGTCGTCGCGGCGGAACGGCGGGTGGCCCGCCAAGGACTCGTAGACCACGCAGGCGAACCCGTAGACGTCGCAGCGCGCGTCGACCGGCTTGCCGGAGATCTGCTCGGGGGCCACGTAGTCGAGGGTGCCGACGAACTGGCCGACGGTCGTGAAGCCGGTCAGCGACAGCGACTTCTTCGTCAGGCCGAAGTCGGTGAGATAGACGTGCTCGGGGTGGTCGCTGTCGGTGCCGCGTGCGACGAGGATGTTGCCGGGTTTCACGTCCCGGTGGACCAGGCCGTGCTCGTGGGCCGCGTCGAGGGCGGAGGCGACCTGGGCGGCGATGCGCAGGACCGTCCCCGGCGGCAGCGGGCCCTGGCGGTCGAGGAGGGAGCGCAGGTCGCTGCCGGGGACGTAGCGCATGGCGATGTACAGGACGCCGTCGGTCTCGCCGGCCTCGAAGACCGGCACGATGTGCGGGTGGTCGATCGCGGCGGCGGCCCGGGACTCGTGGGTGAAGCGGCGCCGGAAGGTGTCGTTGCGGGCCAGCTCGGGGGCGAGGAGCTTCAGCGCGACGGTGCGTTCCAGGCGCAGATCCCGGGCGCGGTAGACCACGGCCATGCCGCCCCGGCCGATCTCGCGCTCGATGCGGTAGCCCGCGACCTGCCGGCCGATCAGCTCGGAGGGCCGGCCGGAGAACAGGCTGGTGTCACGGGCCATCGGGCGTCACGACCTGGGTCGGGGCGTGGCCGGGCTCCGCCTTCGCACGGGGCTCGGCGTCCGTCGCGTAGGTGCTCAGCCGGGCGCCGTCCGCGTACACCCACCGCTCCTGCTCGGCGTCGTACAGCCACACGGACTCCCCGTCGACGACCACCCCGAGCCGTACGCCCTGGGTGCGGGCGTGGAAGGTCTCGCCGTCCAGGCCGCCGGTCGCCAGGTGCTCTACCGAGGCCCGGTAGCCGGACAGCGCCCGCTCGGCCCGGGCGAGCAGCGGGCGCGGGTCGGCGGTGCGGGCGAGCGGGCCGGCGTCGGCGGTGGGCGGGTCCTGCGGTACGGCGACCAGGCGGCGGCCGTCGACCCAGGCGGACCAGCCGTTGGCGCACAGGACCCGTCCCCAGTCGCCGCGCCGTTCGACGAGCTGGACCGGCAGGAAGGCGTCGAGGGGCACGGTCGGCCGGGCGGGGTCGGGGGCCTCCCAGGCGGACATGCCGTGGCCGGGGACGACGTGCGTGGGCCGGAAGCCGGGGGAAGTCATCGCCTGCGCCTACTTCCGCATCACGACGGGTTCGCGGCGGCGCAGCAGCCGGGAGACGAGGAAGCCGAAGAGCACCGAGAGCACGACCAGCATGGCCACGTTGAACAGCCACACCCCGGCCGAGTGCTCGAACAGCGGATCGCCGGTCAGGTCGCCGGGCACGATCCGGGCCAGTTCGACGGTGCCGGCCATCGCGCCGAGCGCCCATCGCGAGGGCACCAGCCAGGAGAGCTGCTCCAGGCCGGGGACGCCGTGGAGCTTGAGCAGGGCGCCGCAGAAGACGACCTGGACGATGGCGAGCAGCACCAGCAGCGGCATCGTCACCTCCTCCTTGCGCACCAGCGCGGAGACGACCAGGCCGAGCATCATCGCGGTGAAGGCCAGCAGGGCGACGGCGACGGTGATCTCGACGAGGGGCGGCATCAACACGCCTTCGCCGCCGGGGGCGTTGAGGTCGACGCCGAGCAGGGCGACCAGGGTCAGCACGACGGCCTGGAGGACGGTGATGGTGCCCAGGACCACCACCTTGGACATCAGATACGCCGATCTGGACAGTCCGACGGCGCGTTCGCGCTGGTAGATGACGCGCTCCTTGACGAGTTCGCGCACGGCGTTCGCCGCGCCGGTCAGGACGCCGCCGACGCACAGGATGAGCAGCGCGTTCATCGCCGTCGCCTGGGTGAGCCTGCCACCCGCAAGGGCGCGGGCCATGGCGCCCATCACGAACGGCAGGGCGATCATGATGACGAGGAAGGTGCGGTCGGCGCCGAGCGCGGTGGCGTAGCGGCGGGACAGGATGCGGAGCTGGGCGCCACGGGTGCGCGGCCGGGGCGGCTGGGTGATGACGACGGGGTCGGTGCGGGGCCGGCGGGGCTGTGCGGTCGCGTCGGCGATGTACTGCCGGTGGCACAGCGAGGTCCGGTAGTCGACCGCCCAGTCGCGTTCCCGGTCGCGTTCGAAGGCCTCGAAGGCCTCCGGCCAGTGCTCGAAGCCGAAGAAGGGCAGGGCCTCCTCGGGCGGGCCGTAGTAGGCGATGCGTCCGCCGGGCGCGAGGACGAGGAGGCGGTCGCAGGTGTCGAGGCTGAGCACGCTGTGGGTGACGACGATGACGGTCCGGCCGTCGTCGGCCAGTCCGCGCAGCATGTGCATCACCGAGCGGTCCATGCCGGGGTCGAGTCCGGAGGTCGGCTCGTCGAGGAACAGCAGCGAGGGCTTGGTCAGCAGCTCCAGGGCGACGCTGACGCGCTTGCGCTGCCCGCCCGACAGGCTGTGCACGGGCTGCCCGGCGCGCTGCTCCAGGCCCAGCTCGTGGATGACCTCCTCGACCCGGGCGCGGCGCTCGTCCTTCCCGGTGTCCTGGGGAAAGCGCAGCTCGGCGGCGTAGGACAGGGCGCTGCGGACGGTGAGTTGGGCGTGCAGGATGTCGTCCTGCGGGACCAGGCCGATGCGCTGGCGCAGCTCGGCGTAGTCGTGGTAGAGGTCGCGGCCGTCGTACAGGACGGTGCCGTGCTCGGCGGGGCGCTGTCCGGTGAGGGCGCCCAGGAGGGTGGACTTGCCCGCTCCGCTCGGTCCGACGACGGCGAGCAGGCACTTCTCCCCCACCGGGAAGGAGACGTGGTCGAGGAGGGTCTTGCGGCCGCGGTCGACGGTGACCGCGAGGTCCTGCACCTCCAGGGAGATCTCGCCGGTGTCGACGTACTCCTGGAGCTGGTCCCCGACCAGGCAGAACGCGGAGTGTCCGATGCCGACGACGTCCCCGGGGCCGACCGGTGCGACGGTGACGGCGCCGCCGTTGAGGTAGGTGCCGTTGTGGCTGCCCAGGTCGGCGATCTCGTACGTCCCGTCGGGCAGGGTGTGCAGCTCGGCGTGGTGGCGGGAGACGACCAGGTCGTCGATGACCAGGTCGTTGTCGGAGGCGCGGCCGATGCGGACGGTGCGGGTGGGCAGCGGCCGGACGTTGGTGGGCTGCCGGAAGGTGCCCGTGCGCCCGGGCATGGACACGCCCGAGGGGCGTTCCGGCGCCGCGGCCGGGTGGCGGTCCAGCAGGACCGCGCGGGGGCCGTCGGAGGGGTTGCCGAAGCGGATGACGGAGCCGGGGCCGACGTCCCGGTGCTGGATGCGGTGGCCGTCGGCGTAGGTGCCGTTGGTGCTGTTGTCGTCCGCGAGGGTCCAGTGGCCGGCCTCGGGGTGGAACACCGCGTGGTGCCAGGAGACGCGGGCGTCGTCGATGACGATGTCGCTGAGCGGGTCGCGTCCTACGCGGTAGTCACGGCCCGGGGTCAGCACGGTCGAGCCCGACTCGGTCTCCATGACGAGTACGGGTGCGGCCGGTGCGACAGAACGCTCCGCCATGCCAGGATTCTATCGATCTGCCCATATATGTGCCCACTTGCGCCAGGGTGGGGAACCGTTCGGATCCGGGGTCAGGCGACGGGCATCACCAGCGCCGGGATGGTCCGCTGCATCCGCAGGGCGTCCACCGACTCGGCGAGCAGTTCGTACTCGGTGGTGTCGTCGCTCACGGCGATCCGGACCAGGCGGCCGGCCGCCAACTCGTCGGCGACCAGCTCCTGTTGGTCGACGTCGCCGCACCAGGTGCGCAGCGCGGCCGGGACGTCGGGGACGGTGTCGGCGACCGGGACGAGCGAGCTCGGCGGGAAGTGCTCTGCCTCCGGTCGCGGGTCTAATCGCTCGGCCATCCAGGACGCCCGGTCCCGTAACCACCACAGGGCTAGGGCCAGGGTGGGCGCCCGGTAGGTCCCCAGGGGCACTCCGATGCGCCGCCCGCCGCAGACTCCGTATGCGGTGACATGGCAAAGGAACTCGTCGTGCACGTAGCCTCCCCCGTGGTGCCGTGTTCGCCTGCCGGCGGACCTCGCTTCCCGATGCGGCTCGTGAGCGGTGCGTAAGGGCGCCGTCGCCCCAAGTGAAGCGCCCTCGTAGTCGAGTATGTTCACTACTGAAACACTGTCACCACGACTTTCCGGCCACTCTCCTGGCATATTCACAGCCGGTTCTGGCCGAAATGCGGCGGGTACACGTCAATCACGTCTTCGATGCGGGCATTACCTCGGGCGTAATCGAGCTTTCCGGCCCGGGCGGGCATCGTGGCGGTTGCCGGGTCACCGCGACCGGGATCCGGCTCCTGAGCAGCACTTACGACCTCGCTGGAGGCTGATCTCCCATGCCCGCGCACACCGATCGTTACGACAGCGCCGTCGCCCGCTACTTCGAGGCGTGGAACACCCGCGAGCCCGACGCCCTGGCCCGGGCGGTGGCCACCGCCTGGAGCCCGCGGGGCGGCTACACCGATCCCCTGGCCGACGTCCGCGGCCACGAGGGGATCGTGGCCGTCGTCTCGGCGGCGCACGCGCGCTTCCCCGGCTTCGTCTTCCGGCTCACCGGCTCGGTCGAGGGGCATCACGACACGGCGCGCTTCTCCTGGGAGCTGGTGAGCGAGGCCGACGGGTCGGCGCCGGTGGCCGGGTCCGATGTGATCACGCTGGACCCGGACGGGCGGATCACCTCCGTCCTCGGCTTTCTGGACCGGGTGCCCGCCGAGGCTTGAGCGATGAGTTCCGCGCCTCGCGGCGGTCTGTACCGGTGAAGGCAGGAGAGACCGCCGCGAGACGGAGCACATCATGACCACGAGCGCGCATGTGGACGCGCAGTTCACCGCCGTCCTGCGCAAGAGCCCGGGCAAGGGCGGCTGGACCTATGTCGTGTGGCCGCAGTCCGTCGAGTTCTTCGGCACCCGCGGACTGGTCAAGATCCGTGGGACCATCGACGGACATCCGTTCCGGAGTTCCTTCATGGCCCTCGGTGACGGCACCCACAAGCTTCCCGTGAAGGCCGATGTGCGCAGGGCCATCGGGAAGCAGGAGGGCGACTGCGTGACCGTTCGGCTGACGGAGCGGCTCAACCCTTGATCAACGCGTCGATCCGGGCCAGCTCCTCCGCGTCGAAGTCCAGGTTGCGGGCGGCCGCGACGCTGTCCTCGATCTGCTGTGCGCTGCTGGCGCCGACGAGCGCGGAGGTCACCCGGCCGCCGCGCAGGACCCAGGCGAGGGCCAGCTGGGCCAGGGTCTGACCACGGGACTTGGCGATGTCGTCGAGGGCGCGCAGCTTGCCGACGAGCTCCTCGGTGATCGCGTCGGAGTTCAGGAACGGGCTGTCGCTCGCGGCCCGCGAGCCCTCCGGGATGCCGTCGAGGTAGCGGCCGGTCAGCAGACCCTGCTCCAGCGGGGAGAAGACGATGGAGCCGACCTGGAGCTCGTCCAGGGCGTCGAGCAGGCCCTCGTCCTCGGGACGGCGGTCGAGCATCGAGTAGCGCGGCTGGTGGATGAGCAGCGGGGTGCCCAGCTCGCCCAGGATGCGGGCGGCCTCGCGGGTCTGCTCGGCCGAGTAGTTGGAGATGCCGACGTAGAGCGCCTTGCCCTGCTGCACCGCCGAGTGCAGGGCGCCCATCGTCTCCTCCAGGGGAGTGTCCGGGTCGGGGCGGTGCGAGTAGAAGATGTCGACGTAGTCCAGGCCCATCCGGTTCAGGCTCTGGTCGAGCGAGGACAGCAGGTACTTGCGCGAGCCCCACTCGCCGTACGGGCCGGGCCACATCAGATAGCCGGCCTTGGTGGAGATGATCAGCTCGTCGCGGTACGGCGCGAAGTCCGTCCGCAGCGCCTCGCCGAACGCCGTCTCGGCGGCGCCGGGCGGCGGGCCGTAGTTGTTGGCCAGGTCGAAGTGGGTGACACCGAGGTCGAAGGCGCGGCGCAGGATGGCCCGCTGTGTCTCGACCGGGCGGTCCGGACCGAAGTTGTGCCACAGTCCGAGGGACAGCGCGGGCAGCTTGAGGCCGCTGCGTCCGGTGCGCCGGTAGGGCATGTCCGCGTAGCGGTCGGGGTGTGCGGTGTACAACGCGACTCCAGAGGGGTTGGCACACGAAGGACGGCTCCGAAGAACCGGTTTCCGTTCGCCCCCACTCTGTCGCGACCTGCGCGCAGTGGTCCAACAGGTAAATCAGATGGGATTCAGCGGCTACGCTGCTCAATCATGGAACTGCGCCATCTCCAGCACTTCGTCGCGGTCGCCGAGGACCAGCACTTCACCCGGGCGGCCGAGCGCCTGCTGGTGTCCCAGTCGGGTCTGTCGGCCTCGATCCGGGCGCTGGAGCGGGAGTTGCAGACCCCGCTGTTCGTGCGCACCACCCGCCGGGTGACGCTCACCCCGGCCGGCCGCGCCCTGCTGTGCGAGGCGGAGCGGATCCTGGCGCAGGTGCGGGCCGCGCACGAGGCGGTGGCCGCGGTGCAGGGCGTACTGCGCGGGATGCTGGCGCTCGGGTCCGAGCAGTGCATCGCCGGGGTGCATGTGGCGGGGCTGCTCGCGGCCTTCCGGCGGGAGCACCCGGACGTGGAGATCTGTCTGCGCCAGGCGGGCTCGGGCGCGCTCGCGGAGGAGGTCGCGGCCGGCCGACTGGACATGGCCTTCGCCGTGCGGGCCGCGCAGGAGGACACCGACCAGTTGCGGGTCGTCCCGCTGTACGGCGAGCCGATGACCGTCCTGTGCCATCCGAGCCACCGGCTCGCGGCGGCCGGGGCGGCGGTCACCCCCGAGGAACTGGGCGGGGAGGTGTTCGTCGACTTCCACCCGGACTGGGGGCCGCGCCGCACCACCGACGCGGTCTTCGCGGCCGCGGGCGTACGGCGCAGCGTCGCGCTGGAGGTCAACGACGTGCACAGCCTCCTGGACCTGGTGGACGAGAACCTCGGCGTCGCCGTCGTACCGCGGCACTTCCGGCACAAGCGCCCGGCCCTGACCGCCCTGCCGGTGAAGGCCTCCGACGAGACCGTCTACGAGACGGTCGCCCTGCTGCCGCCCGCGCAGGCCACCAGCCCGGCGGCCCGGGCCCTGATGGCGCTGCTGGAGACGGAAGGCGAGTGACGGGCGGTTGCGCGATGGTGGAGCCATGCATGCGAAGGACATCCTCATCGACGGGTACAACCGCATCCAGGAAGAAGTCCACGCCACCGTCGAGGGCCTCGGCCCCGACGAGCTGACCGCCCGGCCCTCCCCCGACGCCAACTCCGTCGCCTGGCTGGTCTGGCATCTCACCCGGGTCCAGGACGACCACATCGCCGACGCCTTCGGCCTCGACCAGGTGTGGCTGGCGCAGGACTGGCAGCAGACCTTCGGCCTCGACCTGCCGCGCCACGACACCGGCTTCGGCCACACCCCGGCGAAGGTCGCCAAGGTGCGGGTCGACTCCGGTGACCTGCTGACCGGCTACTACGACGCCGTGCACGCCCAGAGCCTCGGCGCGCTGCGCGAGCTGGCGGCCAAGGATCTGGAGCGGATCGTGGACGAGCGCTGGGATCCACCGGTCACGCTGGGCGTACGGCTGGTCAGCGTCCTGTCCGACGATCTCCAGCACATCGGACAGGCCGCCTACGTCCGCGGGCTGCTGCCCCTGCCGTAGGGGGTGCCTTGAAAGGCTCCCTAACCCGCGGGCCGCGTCACAGCTCGGCCGCGTACCCCGGCAGGACGACGTCCTCGATGAGGGCCTTGCGCTCGTCGAACGGGATGAACGCGCTCTTCACGGCGTTCACCGTGACCGTGCGCAGGTCCTCCACGCCCCAGCCGGCCTCCTCGACCAGCAGGGACATCTCCCGGGTCATCGTCGTCCCCGACACCAGACGGTTGTCGGTGTTGAGGGTGACCCTGAAGCCCAGGTCCTTCAGCGCGGTGATCGGGTGCCCGGCTATCGAGGTGGCGGCGCCGGTCTGGAGGTTGGAGGTCGGGCACATCTCCAGCGCGATACGGCGGTCACGGACCCAGCCGGCGAGTCGGCCCAGCTTGCCGGCAGCGAGGTCGGGGATGTCGTCGGTGATGCGCACGCCGTGCCCGAGGCGCTGGGCGCCGCAGATCTGCAGGGCCTGGTGGATGCTGGACAGGCCGTCGGCCTCACCGGCGTGGATGGTGAACGGCACGCTCTCGCGCCGCAGGTGCTCGAAGGCGTCCAGGTGGTCGGCGGCGGGGAAGCCGGCCTCGGCACCGGCGATGTCGAAGCCGACGACACCGGCGTCCCGGAAGGCTACGGCCAGGTCGGCGGCCTCGCGCACCCGGTCGAACATCCGCATGCCGCACAGCAGGGTGCCGACGCGCACCGGAGTGCCGGCGGCCGCGGCCTTGGCCATACCGGCGGCAAGGCCCTCCTGGACGGTCTCGACGACCTCGGCGAGGGTCAGCCCGCCGGTGGTGTTCAGCTCGGGGGCGTAGCGCACCTCGCCGTAGACGACACCGTCGGCCGCGAGGTCGAGGACGTACTCCTCGGCGGTGCGCAGCAGGCCCTCGCGGGTCTGCATCACGGCGAGGGTGTGCTCGAAGGTGGCGATGTAGCGGACCAGGTCGCCGGAGTTCGCGGCGTCGAAGTACCAGGCGGCGAGCTCGTCCGGGTCGGTGGTGGGCAGGGTGTGGCCGACCGCCTCCGCCAGCTCCACGACGGTGGCGGGGCGCAGACCGCCGTCGAGGTGGTCGTGCAGGACGGCCTTGGGGAGGCGGCGGATCACATCTGCGTCTACGCGCGTAGCGGTCATGGTGCGGTCTTTCTTTGAGCGGGGCGAGCAGGGTGGCGGAGGGAGGATCAGCCGGCGGGCTGGAGCAGGTCCCAGCGGTTGCCGTACAGGTCCTGGAAGACGGCGACCGAGCCGTAGGGCTCGTGCCGGGGCTTCTCCAGGAAGGTCACGCCGGCGGCGAGCATCCGGGCGTGGTCGCGGGCGAAGTCGTCGGTGTGCAGGAAGAACCCGACACGCCCGCCGGTCTGGTCACCGACCCGGGCGCGCTGCGCGTCGCCCTTGGCCCGGGCCAGCAGCAGCCCGGTGCCCTGCTCGCCGGGCTGGACGACGACCCAGCGGGAGCCGTCCGGGCGCGGGGTGTCCTCGACGAGCCGGAAGCCGAGGGCTTCGGTGTAGAAGCGGATCGCCTCGTCGTAGTCGTCGACGACGAGGGCGACCAGGGCGACGTGTCTCATCGGGGGCCTTCCGGGGCAGTCGGTTGACGGGAGAGGTTATACGTAAAACTTCTCCGGCGCCAGTCATGACCGGGACCGTGGTCCGCCTGCGGCCCGAGGTGCGACGGGCGGCCGGCAGCTAGCGTTCCGGCCATGACGATCAAGGAAGCGCCACGCAGCCCCGAGCACCGCAAGCGGGACGTCCTGGACCGGCTGGAACGGGAGATCGACATCTGGGTGGCCTCGGCGGGCGCCGACGGGGTGCCGTGTCTGGTCGCGCTGTGGTTCGTCTGGGACGGCGAGGCGCTCTGGCTGGCCACCCGCCCCGGCAACCCCACGGGCCGCAACCTCCGCGCCGGCCGCCGGACCCGGCTGGCTTTCGGGGACACGCGTGACGTCGTCCTCATCGACGGCGACGTGGAGACCTACGGCAGCGACGAGGTGCCGGCCGCGGCGGCCGAGGCGTTCCATGCGAAGACCGGCTGGGACCCGCGCGGGGACTCCTCGACGTACGCCTACCACCGGGTGCGACCGCGTGCGGTGCAGGCCTGGCACGAGCAGCGCGAACTGCCAAAGCGGCACCTCATGCGGGACGGAATCTGGCTCGTCTGAACAACTTCCGTACGTTCGCCCCTTCGCGCCGCCGACGCCAACGAGGGCTTCGCGTATGTGGTGCTGAACGTGAACGGCATCAAGGTACGCGTGGCGAGGACCTGGACCACGTCCGGCAGATGCCGGCGGTCCGGCTCAACCGGTCTGTTCTCGCGCCGCGTCGAGCCGGGCCAGCTCGTCGTCCGTGAGGCGCAGGGCGCCCGCGGCCACGTTCTCGGCCAGGTGCCCGGGGTTGCCGGTGCCGGGGATGGCGAGGACGTGCGGGCCCTGGTGCAGGGTCCAGGCGAGGCGTACCTGGGCGGGGCTCGCGCCGTGCGCCCGGGCCACGGCGAGCACCTCGGCGTCGTGGGCGGCGGTCGCCCCCTGCTCCCCCGCCTCCCCGGCCACGGCGTAGAACGGCACGAAGGCGATGCCCTGTTCGCCGCACCGGCGCAGGAGTTCGTCGGCCTCGGGGTCGGGCCGGTCGAGCGCGTACCGGTTCTGCACGCACACCACGGGTGCGATGGCCCGCGCCTCGGCGAGATGCCGTGGCGCCACGGCGGAGATGCCGAGATGGCGGATCAGTCCGGCCTCGCGCAGCTCGGCCAGCGCGCCGAAGTGCTCGGCGATGGAGTCCTGCCGCATGCGGCGCAGATAGACGACGTCCAGGTGGTCGCGGCCGAGCTGGCGCAGGTTCTCCTCGACGTGGCCGCGCAGTTGGTCGGGGCGCGCCGAGGTGCCCCAGTCGCCGTGGTAGTCGCGGAAGGGGCCGACCTTGGTGGCGATGACCAGGTCGTCGGGGTAGGGCGCCAGCGCGGTGTTGATCAGTTCGTTGGCGGAGCGCAGGGCGGAGAAGTAGAAGGCGGCGGTGTCGATGTGGTTGACGCCCAGCTCGACCGCCTTGCGCAGTACGGCGATCGAGCGTGACCGCTCGCTCGGCGTCCCGTGGTGGAAGGCGGCGCTGCCCGTCAGCCGCATCGCGCCGAAGCCGACGCGGCTCACGGGCAGGTCGCCGAGCTTCCAGGTGCCCGCGGCGTCCGCGGTGATCGTTTCGGAGGTCATCGGCGGAGTCTCGCACACACGGGCGGGCGAGCCGGGGCTTCAGCAGTAGAGGTTGCCGCCGGGCGAGACGCCGAGGACGGAGCTGAACCGCTGGTAGGCGTCGACGCGGCTCTGCACCTGGGCGGGGTTCTTGCCGTCGCATTCCAGGGAGCCGTTGATGGAGCGGATGGTCTGGCCGAAGCCGGCCTGGTTGACCATGGCGTTGTGGGGGGTCATGGTGCCGGGGCCGGTCTGGGTGTTCCAGTACCACAGGCCGGTCTTCCAGGCGACGGCCGATTCGTTCTGCACCCGCCAGGGGTTGTTGAGCAGGTCGATGCCGAGGGCGTCGCCGGCGGCCTTGTAGTTGAAGTTCCAGGAGAGCTGGATGGGACCGCGGCCGTAGTAGGCGTCCTGGCCCGCGGGGCAGCCGTAGGGCTGGGTGCGGTCGCAGTAGTGGGGGTAGTTGGCGGTGTTCTGCTCGACGATGTGGACCAGGCCGCCGGTCTCGTGGTTGACGTTGGCGAGGAAGGCGGCGGCCTCCTGCTTCTTGACGGTGTCGCTGCCGGTGTTGGCGAAGCCGGGGTAGGCGCTCAGCGCGGCGGTCAGGCCGCTGTAGGTGTAGAAGGGGTTCCGGTTCGGGAACATCTGGTTGAACTGCGCCTCGCTCACCACGAATCCGGCGGCGGACGCGCTCGGGGCGGGCTGAAGGAGCAGCGCGGCGCTGCCCAGGGCGAGCGAGGAGACGAGTGCGGCGGTACGGCGCCCGTTCACAGGATCAACTCCTTTGCGGAGCACGGCCGCACCCGGACGAGGGCAGGGGAGATCAGCACCTCGTGCGCACGCACCGACGGAGTCGGTCACGGCGTGGGGGCGGCCGTGGTGGGGGGTTGTGGGGACACACTCAACCGCGTTGGTCTGTACCAGTCAAGGGTGTAGACCAGTCAACCCGCCCGACCACTGTGGGAGTCGGGAAAGCGCCGGGGTCACCGCACCGCTCGGCCCACGTACGCGGGGACGTCAGGCACCGAGGAGCTCCCGGCGCCGGCGTTCCAGGTAGGCCCTCTCCGCCGGGTTCTGCGAGAGAGCGAGGGCGGCGTCGTACGCCCGCACGGCCTCCGCGTCCCGGCCCAGGCGGCGCAGCAGGTCCGCGCGGACGGCATGGAAGACGTGGTAGCCGTCGAGTTCCAGCGCGTCCACGAGGTCGAGGGCCTGGGCGGGGCCTTCGGTCTCGGCCACGGCGACCGCCCGGTTGAGGGCCACGACCGGGCTGGGGGCGACGGCCATGAGGTGGTCGTAGAGCTGCCGGATCTGATCCCAGTCCGTGACCCGCGGGGTCGGCGCGTCGCTGTGCACGGCCTGGACGGCGGCCTGGAGTTGGTACGGCCCCGGCCTGCCCCGGCGCAGGCAGCGGCGCACGAGTGTCTGTCCCTCGGCGATCAGCTCGCGGTCCCAGCGCGCACGGTCCTGCTCCGGCAGCGGCACGAGCGCGCCGTGCTCGTCCTGCCGCGCGGGCCGGCGGGACTCGACGAGGAGCATCAGCGCGAGCAGTCCGGTGACCTCGGGCTCGTCCGGCATGAGTTCGGCCAGCAGCCGGCCGAGCCGTACGGCCTCCGCGCACAGGTCCGCCTCACCCTCGTACCCCTGATTGAAGATCAGGTAGACGACGGCCAGCACCCCCGTGAGCCGGTCCGGCAGGTCCGCGTCCCGGGGCACGCGATACGGGATCCCGGCGTTGCGGATCTTCGCCTTCGCCCGCACCAGTCGCTGGGCCATGGTCGGCTCCGGCACCAGGAAGGCTCGCGCGATCTGGGCGGTGGTGAGCCCGCCGAGCAGGCGCAGGGTGAGGGCGACCCGCGCCTGGGCGGACAGGGCCGGGTGGCAGCAGGTGAAGATGAGCCGGAGCCGTTCGTCGCGCACGGGGCCCTCCTCGGGCGGTGCGTCGGGGGCGTGCAGCAGGGCCGCCTGGGCGTGGCGTTCGTCCCGGCCGGCCTCGCGGCGCAGCCGGTCGATGGCACGGTTGCGGGCGGTGGTGATGATCCAGCCGGCCGGGCTCGGCGGCGCACCGGTCTGCGGCCAGCGCCGCAGGGCCGTGGTGAAGGCGTCCTGGACCGCTTCCTCGGCGAGGTCGATGTCGCCGAGGAAGCGGACGAGGACGGCTACCGCGCGGCCGTACTCCGCGCGGAAGACGGCCTCTACGTCCCGGACATCCGGGGCGTCCGGGGCGCCCATCAGTCGTCGGCTTCGCCCATGAACGGGCGCACCTCGATCGGCAGGGTGGTCGCCAGGGCCAGCCTGCGACCCCATTCGAGGGCCGCGTCCAGGTCGGGCGCCTTGATGAGGCTGATGCCGCCGAGCATCTCCTTGCCCTCGGCGTACGGTCCGTCGGTGACCAGGACGTCGCCGTCGCGGGGCCGCAGCACGGTGGACGACTCCGGGCCGTGCAGCCCTCCGGCGAACACCCAGGCGCCCGCCTCGCGCAGCTCCCGGTTGAGCACGTCGAGGTTCTTCTCGATCTCGCCGAGGACTTCCGGGGCGGGCGGTTCCCCGACCGGCTGCATAACGTTGAGCAGGTAGTACTTCATGTCGGCCTCCTCGGGCCTCGTGGTGGTCTTCACCTCCTACACGAACGGCCCGGCCCCGGATCGACACCCGTACGCGGTGCGCCTGAAGAATTTTTCGGAGACCTCCTCCGTTTACATCGTCATGAACCCGTCGACCTCTACACATAAGGACGAAATAAGCGCAGAATGACCGTAGGCGCGCTTACCGCATACCGCACCAGACGCGGTCAGGCCTGCGAGTCAAAGGAGACGAGTCATGGCCAACGTGCAGCCCACCAGAGGTGACATAACCGCCCACCCCGATGTATCCGAAATGCGGGACCGCTACGCCCGCATGCTCGGCGGTCGTGATGTGACGCTGCTGGACGGACCGGTGTTCCTGCTCGGTCTGTACTGTGCGGTGTCCCCCTGGATACTCCACTACACGACGAGCCAGCCCCCGCTCGTGACCCACAACCTGGTCGTGGGGATCGCGATCGGGCTGCTGGCCCTCGGATTCACCCGGGCTCCGGAACGCATGTACGGCCTGAGCTGGGCCTGCTCCGCGATCGGTGTCTGGATGATCATCGCGCCATGGGTCGTCGGGGACAGCCCGGACGCGGGCGTCATCGTGAACAACGTCATCATCGGCGCACTGGCCGTGATCCTGGGCCTGATGTGCGCCGGAGCGGCGGCGAGGAGCACCTCGAGGCCGTAGCGGCGACCGGACAGGTACGCACGAAGGCCGGTCCGCACCATCCGCGGACCGGCCTTTCCCCTGCCCACACCTCGGCGGGCCCGCTCAGCGGGCCGGCATGAGCCACGGTTCCTGAGGCAGCACATGGCCGGTCTCCAGGAGCGACTTGAGGTTGGACAGCACCGCGGGCCACCCGGACGACACGTCGGCACGCGCGCTCTCGTCCGCCAGGTCCTCGTGGGTCACGGTGAGCCGGACGATCTCGGCGTGCTGCCGGATGTCGAAGGTGACCCGGGAGTACTTGTCCTCCTGCCCCTCCTCGTCCGGCGCCACCCAGGTGGTGACCAGACGGGTGGGGCGCTCGCTCTCCACGACGGTGCCGACCACGTCGGCGATGCCCGAGCCGTCCGTACGGACGTGTTCCCAGCGGGAGCCGGGCCGCCAGTCCGAGACGTTGCCGTGGCCCCAGTAGGCGGCGGCCAGGTCGGCGTCGGTGAGGGCGTCCCAGACCTTCTCGGGGGTGCTCTCGATGTAGGTGACGTAGACGAATGCGGGCTTGTCGGTCATGGCTTCCTCGGCTCGTCGTCTCACGGCCCCCAGCACACGCAGGCGCGGGTGCTCGAACTTGTCGATCCACCGCTCCTGGATCTCGTGGAGCGGGACCGGATTGAGGTAGTGCAGCTTCTCCCGCCCCCGCCGCACCGTGCTGACCAGGTTGGCGGCCTCCAGGACCCCCAGATGCTGGGTCACCGACTGGCGCGCCATGTCGATACGCGCACACAGCTCCCCCAGCGTCTGCCCGTTGTCCTCGTGCAGCCGGTCCAGGAGCCGTCTGCGCGTCTGGTCGGCCAGCGCCTTGAAGACCTTGTCCATCGCGGGGTCGCCACTGTCGGATCGCACACTCAACGTTATGCAGGTAATTACCTGCATGTCAATGACTGGCGGCGTCAGGTCAGGAACACCTCCAGCTCACGACGGTGCTCAGCCGTCCACGCGTAGGCGTCACGCACCTCGTCCACGGCTCCACGGTCCCGCAGCCCCACCATGGCCGGCTCGCCCCGCGCGGCACCGGCCTCGATGCCCCGTCGGCAGCGGTCCTGCCACCACAGGATCGCGTCGACGATCCCGTCGCCGCCGTACGGCCCGTACGCGTCGCAGATGAGCGCGATCCGCCGCGCCGTCTCGGCCACCTGGGTGACGCCGGGCCCGAGATCCAGGTACTGCCAGCACACATGGGCGAGGTCATGGATGCGCTCGCCGGGCGCGGCGAGGTCCCAGTCGACGAGGGCGGTCGGCCACCAGTCGGCGCCCTCCACCGTGTACACCGTGTTCTTGGGCGCGAGGTCGTTGTGGCACACGACGTCCCGGTCGCCGGCCAGCGGTGTTCCGTGCGTCATGTCGTGGACGGCGCGGACGAGTTGGGCCACCCGCACGAGCGCCGCGTCCGTGTCCGCCGCGGCCCGCTCCCGAGGAGTGACGGCCGCCCGGCCCTCCAGGTACCCCAACACCTCCCGGCCCTGCTCGTCCGTCCCGATGTAGCGCGGAGCGCCCTCCCATCCCCGTGACTCGAAGAGCGCGAGCAACTGCCGCACATACTCCGGCCGTTCGGACGGTCTGCGGCGCACGGTCGTCCCGACCCGCACCACCTGACTGACGGCTCCACCGCCGAGTACCTGCCCGGCCATCCACACCTCCACTGATCGACGGGCACCAAAACCACTCGCCAAGCATGCCCGTACCCGGGCACGCTGCCCGCATGGATCAGCCGGAGGTACTGCTCATCGGAGGACGGGCCGGGGTCGGCAAGACGACGGTCGGCTGGGAGGTCTCGGCACAGCTGCGGGCCGCGCGGGTCGCGCACGCGGTGATCGACGGCGACTTCATGGGCGCCGTCCACCCGGCGCCGCCCGGCGATGCGCACCGGGCCGACATCACGGCGCGGAACCTGGCCGCCGTGTGGGGGAACTACGCCGGGCTCGGATACCGGCGCCTCGTCTACACGAACACCGCGAGCGTGCTCGACGCGTCCGCGCCCGTCTTCCGCGGGGCCATGGGGGACGGCGTACGGCTGGTGCGGGTTCTGCTGACCGCCACCGACGCGACGGCCGAACGGCGGCTCACCGGGCGCGAGCTCGGCTCCGAGTTGGAGCACGAGGTGCGCAACAGTGCGCGCAAGGCGCGTCTCCTCGACGAACACGCGCCCGCCGACGGCCGCGCGTGGTGACCGACGGCCGTGCCGTGATCGACATCGCCGCGGAGGTCGTAGCCGCCACCGGGTGGGTCGTGGACGGCTCCGCGCCGGCGACCGGCCCCGCGCCGGCCGCCGGTTGAAGCGGAACGGACTGTCCCTCTCTCCGCGGGGAACCCGAACTACTGCGGGGACAGGAGAAAGAGGGTCCAAATGGAGATCTCGGGCATCATCAGTGCCATCGTGATCGGCATCATCATCGGTGTGCTCGGACGACTCGTGGTGCCGGGCCGTCAGCGCATCGGCGTCCTGTGGACGATCCTCGTCGGCATCGCGGCCGCGCTGCTCGGCTCCGCGATCGCGGCCGGCTTCGACGTCGCGGACACCGACGGCGTCGACTGGGTCGAGTGGCTCATCCAGATCGGCCTCGCCGCGCTGGGCGTCGCCGCACTGGACCGGGCGAAGGCACGCCGCTGACGATCAGGTGAGCGTCCCGGCGGCCCGCATCGCGGCGAGGCCGTCGCGGGACGTCGGGTGGACGGGCGTCCAGCCCGGTTCCCGTTCCGCCTTGGCGGTGGAGACGCGCAGCGTCGTGGACATCACCGTGTGCGCGTACGGCATGAGCCGCGTCAGCCACAGCGGTACGGTCATCGGCTTCGGCAGCCCGAACTCCTCGGCCACGCGGCGCACATGCGCCCCGAACCCCAGCGGAGCCCGGTCGGCGATGTTGTACGCCTGGCCGGGGCGCCCGCGTTCGACGGCGGCGGCCACCGCTCGGGCCGCGTCGGTGAGCTCGACCCAGGGCAGGGCGCGGCCGTGGTCGGCGGGGACGGGCAGTTGCCGCTTGCGCAGCATCGGCAGGAGGGCGTCGGTGCCGCCCGGGCCGTAGAACAGACCGAAGCGCAGTGCGACGCCCTCCAGACCCGGGGTGCCGAAGGTGAGCTGCTCCTTGACGCGCATCGCCGCGATGTGCGCCTCCAGCTCCGGGGAGCGGCCGCGCGGGCCGAAGTGGTCGTCCTCGGTGATCACTTGGTCGCCGTGGTCTCCGTAGCCGTATCCGAAGACCATCGACTCCGCCACGAGGCGCCGGGCGCCGGTGGCCTGCGCGGCCTCGATCAGGTGGGCGGTTCCGTCGGTGCGCAGCGCGTTGGTGGCGTGCATGTCGCGATGGCGCATGGGCGGCTTGCGCAGGGCGGTCGCGGCGTGGATCACGGTGTCGAAGCGGTGGCCGTCGACGGCGCGCAGGAGGGCGTCGCGGTCCATCAGGTCGGCCTGGATGTCGTTGCGCGGGCCACGGCCGAGGCCGGTGACCTGGTGGCCCGCCTCGGTCAGAGCGCGCGCGATGTGCCGGCCGAGGACACCGCCGGCACCCGCGAGGAGGACGGTCCGGCTCCGGCCGCTGTCGTCTGTGTGGTTCGTCGTCATGCAGGTGCGACGAACGGACCGGCCCCGGATGTGACATCTCGGCCGCACCGGCTCGGGTCACCGTGCAGCGAGCGGCCCCTCGTACCAGGTCACGGCCCGCACGGTGCGCCGCGAGGTACTTCTCATCCAGCTCGGCACGCGTCCGCCCCTTGCGGCTGGTCGCGTCCACGGGGAGTCCTCGGCCATCAACGCTCCCCCGGTCTCGCCGTGTGCCTACGGCGTGTACACGTAAGGCGTGGTCGTGGTCAGCGGTTCGAAGCCGAGTCGTTCGAGGATGGGACGGCTCGTGCTCATGGCGTCGACCTGGAGATACCGGTAGCCACGCGCCACGGCGGCCCGGGCGCGGTGGGCGACCAGCGCACGGTAGATGCCCCGGCCGCGCCAGCCCTCGACGGTCCCGCCGCCCCACAGCCCGGCGAACCGCGTGCCCGGCACCAGCTCCATCCGGGCAGCACTGACCGGAGTGTCACCGGCCAGGGCGACGACCGCGACCACGGTGTCCGCGTCGGCCGTGAGCTGGGCGAGCAAGTGGTGCCGGAGCCGGGAGCCGTCGGCGCCGAAGGCCCTTTCGTGCACCTCGGCGACGAGGTCGACGCCGGCCCGGTCGGTCACGGGGACGACGCGGACGCCGTCCGGTGGCTCGGCGTCCAGGTTCAGGTCGGCGGCCTCGCCGATCATCAGCGTCTCCTCCGGCTCGGGCGCGAAGCCCGCGTCCCTGAGCCGCCGTCCGAGGTCCACGGGGAGGTCGTGGCCGTAGAGCTTCCACTCGAACGTGAGCCCCAGTCCGGAGAAGTGGGCGATCTGTTCGGTGATCGCGGCGTCGGCGCTCGCCTCGTCCAGGCCGGACCACACGACGCCGTTCCAGCCGTGCGCGGACGACACCTGGCGGACGACCCGGCCCACCCGCTCGACCCGCGTGTCGGGGCCGTCCGGCCGCGCGCCTTCACGTAGATCCCGGTCGAAGAGGGCGAGCACCCCGGCATGATCCATGGGGTCACTCCAGCACCGCGCCGCCGCCGCAGCAAGCCCTTTACGACCCGGCCGCCCCTTCCCGGCCAGTGAGGGCGTGCGTCGGCGACCATGGGATGCGCACCGAGAATCGCGCCGCCGGGAGGGCCGTACACCATGGTCGTGAAGGACACCGAACTGCCACACCTGCGCCGCTGCGTCGCGCTCGCGGCCGAGGCGCTTCAGGCCGGGGACGAGCCGTTCGGCTCGGTTCTGGTGGGGGCGGACGGCGAGGTGCTCGCCGAGGACCACAACCGGGTGGCCTCCGGCGACCGCACCCGGCACCCCGAGTTCGAGCTGGCACGCTGGTCCGCCGCCCATATGTCGCCCGAGGAGCGGGCCGCCGCGACGGTGTACACCTCGGGCGAGCACTGCCCGATGTGCGCGGCCGCGCACGCGTGGGTGGGCCTGGGACGCATCGTGTACGTCGCCTCGTCGGAGCAACTGGGCGGCTGGCTGTCCGAGTTGGGCGTGCCCGCGCCACCGGTACGGACCCTGGCGATCCAGGAGGTGGCGCCGGGCGTGACCGTGGAGGGCCCGGTGCCCGAGCTGACGGAGGACGTCCGCGCACTGCACTTCCGCTTCCACCGGCAGCCGGGCTGACGGGCCACGTCCGGCACCGCTCGACAGCCTGGGAACGGCGGCCCGGGACCTCGCTAGCCCAGCTCCAGCGTGGCCACGCCGAAGACGCGCTCCTGCGCGTACGGCCGCACCGGGCCCGTGTACATGCGGGCGGTCTCGAAGGACGGCGTGAAGCCGGCCGCCTCGGCGAGGGCGACGCCCGCCGGGTTGTTCTCGGGCACGTCGACGGCCACCTCGCGGCCGGCCGCCTCGGCGGTCAGGGCGGTGAAGACCGCCCGCGCGTCCTCCGGGGTGTCCGCGAAGAGCGGGCCGATGCGCGGGCAGTCGTGGCCGGGGCGGATCACGCCGTAGCCGGTGACGCGATGGCCGGTGCGGCGGACGACGGCCCGGTGACCGGGGCCGGTGAGCCAGTGCGCGAGGAAGCGGGGGCGGTCGGCCGGCGTGCAGGCGCCGTCGTAGGCGATGACGTCCTCGACGTCCTCGGGGCGAAGGGCCCGCACGTCCGCCGGGGCGGGAGCGGCGGGCGCGGTTCCGGTGTACCGGAAGGTGCGGTGGGCGAACTCGAAGCCGGAGCGGCGGTAGTTGTCCTGCTGGGCGACGACTCCGTCGAGGCCCACCGTGCGGCTCTGCGCGTGCGCCAGCGCGGTCTTCCAGGTGGTGAGGCCGTAACCGCGGCCGCGCAGGTCGGGGCGGACCAGGTACCAGCCCAGGAACGCGTAGTCGGAGCCGTAGTTGACGACCGAGATCGCCGAGACGGGCTCGCCGTCGATCCGGCCGAGGAAGAAGCCCTCGGGGTCCTGGGCGAAGAAGGCCGCGCTGTCCGCGAGTCCCGGGTTCCAGCCCTCGTCGACGGCCCATCCCCGGACGACCGGCCAGTCGTCGAGGCCGGCCTGCGTGATGACGAGGTCTTCGGGGGCCGATGCGGCCATGAATGCGCTCCGTTCCGTCCGGGGGTGCGCGCGGGTGATCCACCGCGCTCGCAGCATCCTCGCGGATCACGCGGGAGGGCGTCACGGCATGATCAAGCCGTTGCCCCACCCCGCGGGTGATTCGCCGGACGGATGTTCACACGACTCCGTACCGCGTCGTACGACAGTCGTACGACAAAGGCCCCACCGCCCAAGTCCTGCCCGGTGGGGCCTGCCGTACCGCTTTGCGCGACGCGTGTCAGCGCACCGCCTCGGGGCGGAAGCGGCGGTACAGGACGGCACCGCCCAGGACGAGAGCGGTGGCGCCCGCCACGGTGGGGAGGGCCTGGTCCACGCCGGTGTGGGCGAGGGCGGCCCTGGGTGCGTTCGGCATGGGCGCGGGCGGCGCCGGTCGCGGGTGCCGGGCTCGCGGTGTGGACGGCTTCGGAGCGGGCCGCGTGGTGGCGGGGGGCTGCTTGCCGGGGCCGTTCACCGACTCGTTGCCGATCGCCGCGTTGCCGACGCCGACCACGTTCACGCTGTTGCCGCTGACGTTCACCGGGAGGTGCACCGGGAGCTGCACGACATTGCCGGAAGCGACGCCCGGCGAATCCTTTCCGCTGCCCTCGGCCGACGCCCCGCCGTGCGACGCGCCGCCCGGCTCGGCCTCGCCGCCCTCGTTGGCGCAGTCGTTGCCCACGGCGGGGTTCAGCAGCCCCACCACGTTCACGGTGTTCCCGCACACGTTCACCGGGACGTGCACCGGGAGCTGAACGGTGTTGCCGGACAGCACGCCGGGTGAGTCGACCGCGGCACCGTCCGCCGCGGAGTCGGCATACGCCGGCATCGTCACGGCCATCGCGCCCGAGGCGGCGGCAATGGCGATCACACCGTTTCGGGTAACCCGTCTCATAGGTTCCCTGCCTTCCAGACATGGTCGCGGGCACTCGCCCGCATCGGATAAAACGCAGGTGAACCATTCGAGTTATGGCTTATCGGCCTTTCACCCCATCGAGTGGCACGCTTGTCGAACTAGTGGCAAAAACGCCCGATACGAACGCAAAGGGCGCAGGGTACGGCCACTTCGGCGGTCCCGCACGTCCGGAGGCGTGCCTTCCGGGCCCCGCCTATCGTGATCGAGGACGCCGATTCCCGGTCCGCGACGGGCGTCCTGGAGGCATCCATGCTGGCCAAGCTGTCAACGCAGCCCATGCTGCGGCGCTGCGCGGTCACCGGCGCGGCCGGTCTCGCCGTGCTCGGCACGGCCCTGCCGACCGGCCCGGACAGCCCGGAGCCCGACCTGACCCGCTTCTACGGGCAGAAGATCAGCTGGGCCAAGTGCCCGGGCGAAGGCCTGCCGAAGGATCTCCAGTGCGGCAAGGTCACCGTCCCCCTCGACTACGCCCATCCTCGCGCCGGCACCCTCGACCTGGCGCTCGCCCGCTACCGGGCCACCGGCGACAGGCGGGGCTCGGTGCTGCTGAACTTCGGCGGGCCGGGCGTCCCCGGCGTCCCCGAGTTCATGACCGGCGCCAAGGACTTCATGGAGCTGACGGACAACTACGACATCATCACCTTCGATCCGCGCGGCGTCGGCAGGTCCTCCCCGGTGAGCTGCGGGGACGGACAGGAGAACATCGAGATACCGGACGACGGCACGGAGCTCGGCCGGGATCCGCAGTCCGTCCTGAAGCAGTTGCGCAAGGCCGCCGACACCTGCGCCCGCCACTCCGGCCCCGTGCTGCCCCACATAGGCACCGTCAACGCCTCGCGCGACATGGACGTGATGCGCCAGGCCCTCGGCGACGACAAGCTCAACTACCTGGGTTTCTCGTACGGAACGCGGCTGGGCGCGGTGTACGCCGCCCAGTTCCCCGAGAAGGTCGGCCGGTTGGTGCTCGACGGCGTGGACACCCTGACCGAGCCGCTCACCGAGCAGGGCGTGGCGGGCGCGCGGGGACAGCAGAAGGCGCTGGACGAGTTCATCGGCTGGTGCGTGAAGGACATCGCCTGTCCGTTCGGGCAGGACGTCCGCGAGGCCCGCAAGCAGGTGGTACGGCTCGTCGACTCGCTGGACGCGGACCCCGTGCCGTCGGCCTTCGGCGAGCCCTTCACCGGACAGGACCTGGTCGGCGCCCTGGGACAGGCGCTCTACAGCGAGGAGTTGTGGCCGTCCCTGGAGCGCGCCCTGGCCTCGCTGGTGGAGGACGGCGACACGCATGCCATCGAGACCTTCACGGGCGGCGGGGCCGCGCCCGCCCGCCGCGAGGAGACCGACGCCCCGCACGACGGCGCCCTCGTGGACGAGGAGGACGTCCCCCTCGACAACATGCCCGCCGCGCTGATGGCGATCAACTGCGCGGACGACCCCGACCGCCCCACCGGCCGGCAGATCATCGGCGGCCTCGACCGGCTGCGCGCCGAGTACGACCGGGCGTCGCCGGTCTTCGGTCCGTACCGGCTCAGCGGGGTGCTGATGTGCTACGGCCGCCCCAGGGGCACGGACTTCATACGCGACGAGGTCAAGGACGTGGCCACGCCGAAGATGCTTCTCGTGGGCACCCGCGGCGACCCGGCGACGCCGTACCGCTGGACCGTGGAGACGGCCAGGCGCCTCGGCTCCTCCGCCGTGGTCCTGGACAACAAGGGCAGCGGGCACACCGGGTACTCCTCCTCCAAGTGCGTGCACGGCAAGGTGGACAGCTTCCTGCTGTACGGCACGCTGCCGCCCGACGGCAGTTCCTGCGGGCCGGAGGACGACGAAAGGTAGGGGCGGGCCGCAGTGATGGGATTGCCCCTAATGCCCGATCGGCGAATCGGTCCTATCGTGCTGTTATGGAGCACGCACTCAGTCCCACGACCCTCACCGAGCTGCGGCGCCCGCGCCCCTATCCGGCCGTGTCCGTGCTGACGCCGACGCATCGCCGGGAGCCCTATCGGACCCAGGACCATGTCCGGCTGCGCAATGTCGTGGCCGAGGCCAAGAAGCAGTTGGAGGCCGATCCGTCGGTCACCCGCGAGCGCCGGACGGACGTCGAGCGCCAGCTCGACCAGGCGCTCGCCGAGGTCGATCTCACCTACGCCGAGGACGGCCTGGTGATCTTCGCGGCCCCCGGTGAGCACCAGGTGTGGTCGCTCGCCCGCACGGTGCCCGAGCGCGTGGTGCTCTCGGACACCTTCCTGACCCGCCACCTGGTCTCCGCGCAGGCCGCCGAGCGGCCCTACTGGGTCCTGTCGGTCTCCGCGGACCGCGTCGCCCTGTGGAACGGCACCCTCGACCGCATCGCCGAGGCCCGCACGGGCGGCTTCCCGCTGACCCGGCGCACGGAGAACTTCGACGCCGAGCGCCGCGAGCAGATCGGCGACACGCCGAGCACGTTCCGCGACGAGGACACCCGGCACTTCCTCAAGGACGCCGACTCGGCCATGAGCGCGGTCCTGCGGCGCGATCCGCGGCCGCTCTACGTCACCGGCGAACAGGCGGCGCTGTCCCTGCTGGACGAGATCGGCGGCGCCACCAGGATCGCGGTGCACATCCCGCACGGCGGGCTCGCGCACGGCACGCACGAGGCGGTGTGGCAGGCCGTCCGGCCGCGGATCACCGCCGAGATCCGCGAGAACACCGAAGCCGTCATGCGTGAACTCGAATCCGCCCATGGCCGCAAGGCCTTCGCGGCCGGCCTCGACGAGCTGTGGCGCAGCGCCCGCGAGGGCCGTGTACGGCTGCTGGCCGTCGAGGAGAACTACCGGGCGACCGTACGCGGCGAGGAAGGCGGCCATCTGATCCCGGCGGCGAGCGGCGACGTCGACGCCCGCGAGGACATCGTGGACGAGATCGTCGAGCAGTGCCTGGAGACCGGCGCCGAGGTGCGCTTCGTGCCGGACGGCACGCTGAGCGACGCCAAGGGGATGGCGGGAGTGCTGCGGTACTGACGCCGGGGCGTCGAGGAGGAGACACCGCGGCGGCACGCCGCCTCCTCCTCACACGCCGCCGAACAGCGCGCTCAGCCCCCGCTCCACGACCGCCTCCAGATCCTCCTCACCGGCCGCGACCACGGCGTACGTCCGCAGCAGGAAGCGGTTGAGGACGGAGGTGTCGAACTGGAGCAGGGCCATGCCGTGGGGCGAGTGCAGCTCCACGACCGTCCGCTCCTGACCGCACGGCCAGATGTGCACGTCCCCGTCGCCCGCCGGGCCGCGCAGCCCCGCCTCCAGCAGTGCGCGCGCGAAGGTCCAGGTGGCGCCCTGTCCGTCGAGCGAGACGTCGTTCGGAAAGTCGAAGTACACCGCCAGCGGGTCCGTCGAGGAGTACCGCAGCGTGGCCGGTACCGGGATCTCCCGCTCCTCGCCGGTGATGAGACGGGCGCGGGCGGGCTGCTCGAGGGCGATGTCCATGGGCGGTCTCCCCTGCGGGTCGGCGGTCGGACGGTTTTGCCGCTGTGCTTTTACGACTCCGCAGGTGCCCTTCGCATTACACCGACGTGCACGTCAATTTTGTGAGCTGCATCACCCCCGATCGATGCAACCGAACGATCGAGGGCCACCGCCGCGCCACCCTTAGAACACGCGGCCGTCGAACATGCACATGAGGGCCGTTCGATCGCCTCGAAGTGCCATCAAATCCCGTATGCCGTCTACGACTTGATCCCCTCGGTCACGTACACCATTCGCGCGACGCGACTGACCGAAGAGGACTCTGGCATATGCCATACGCACCATCGCGGCGGGTGTTGCCAAATCCCTTACAGGGCGTCGCGGGCTGTGCAACAGTCGTAACGGTCCTTCCGTCAGCCTTGGTCGTACCGTCCCCGCCTCGGAGTGCGTCATGCCGCCCCATGTCTCTGCGGACCACCCCGCCGCCCAGCCGCCCGGGCGCGGCTCGGTCGATGCGCTCATATCGCAGACGCGACGGCTCAGGGGCGATGTCGACGCCGTGCGGCGGGACACCGCGAGCGACGGTTCGGATCCGCGGGAGCGGTGGCAGCGGGCGCTGTGCGACCTCGCGCTGCACCAGCTCAACGACCTCGACGAGCACCTCGGGCAACTGCGCGAGGGGCCGCCCGCCACCACGTCGGCGCCCGCGCCCCCGAGCGGATCACTGCTCAGCCGGGTCGGCACCGCGGAGTGGAACCTGCTGACGGACAAGGCCGGTTGGTCCGGCGAGCTCTACCAGATCCTGGGACGCGACCCCGCGACGGCGCCGCTCAGCCTCGACGAACTGCCGTCCGTGGTGCTCGAAGAGGACCGGCCGAAGCTGACGGCGATGGTCACCGGCTGCCTGGTCGACGCCAAGCCCATCGACGGGGAGTTCCGGATCGTACGGCCGGACGGCGAGGCCCGGACCGTGCACATGATGGGCGAACCCGTGCTCGACGCCGACGGAAGCACCGCCTCGATGTGGGCCGTGCTGCGGGACGTCAGCGAACTGCGCCGAAGCCAACGCGCCGTGAGTGAGACCCGTGACTCGCTCCAGCGCCACCGGCACCTGGCACAGACCGAGCACCGGCTCGCGGTCGAGTTGCAGGAGGCCGTGCTGCCGCCGTGGCGCGGCTCCCTGCGACTCCCGCACCAAGGCCCGAGGACGCTGGACCTGGCGGCCCACCGCCTGCGGTCGTCGACGAGCGCACTGATCGGCGGCGACTGGTACGACGCGCTCGAACTGGCCGATGGCGAGACGCTGTTGAGCGTGGGCGACCTCACCGGCCACGGAGTCGCCGCGGCATCCGGCATGGCGACCCTGCTGGGCGCCGTACGCGGCATGGCGATGGCCGGCACCCAGCCGGGGCAACTGATGTCCTGGCTGAACCAGTTGCTCGACGCCACCGTCCAGCCCGCCCTCGGCAGCGCCGTGTGCTGCCGCTACCGCCCCGACACCCGCACCCTGGCCTGGGCGCAGGCCGGACACCCCGCCCCGCTGCTGTTCCGCGACGGGACGGGGCGCAGGCTGAACGCGCCGGAGGGCGTCCTGCTCGGTGCCACCTCGAGTGCCGAGTACGCCCAGGCCGAGGAGACCCTCGAAGTGGGCGACCTGCTGGTGCTGCACACCGACGGACTGGTGCCGGGGCACGGCGGAGCGGACTCCGAGAGCCCCCTCCTGGGCCTGGGCCCCCGCCTCGGCGAGGCAGGCACGGCACAGGACTGTGTGCGGCTGGTCGTGGACGAGTTCGGTGAGAGTGAGCGCGCGGACGGCGACGCCTGCGTGCTCGTGGCCAGGGTGATGTCCTAGGTGATGGCCCAGGGGAAATGGTGATGGCCTAGGGGAAATGCCCCCTATGCCGGTGCGCTGTCGCCGCCGGGCCGCTTCGCCTTGGGCAGCGCCAACCGGATCTCCTCCCGCAGTTCATGGATCTTCGGGTAGCTGGAGTACTCGGCGGTGAGCCGGTGCATCTGGCGCAGCCGGTCCCAGGTGCGGCCGGACGAGTTCTGCCCCATCGACACCAGGGCCAGCCGGGCGAAACTGTCCGCCTGTTCGGGGTCGTCGGCGATGAAGCAGGCGGAGGCCATGGACAGGAAGTCGAAGATCTTCGACCGTTCCTGCGCGTCGACGCGCAGCGCCAGGGCCCGCTCCGCGTAGTGCTGGGCGTGCACGGCCGCGCCCGGCTCGAACTCCGCCAGTGTGCGGTAGGACAGGGCTTGCATGCCGTACAGGTCCGCCTCGTTGAACAGTTGCATCCAGCTCGGCGGCGGCACGTCGCCCTTGTCGGAGACGAACAGGTCCTCCGCCTGTCCGAGGGTGCGGCGCATGGCCTGGCTCTTGCCCTGGGAGGCCTGTGCCCAGGCCTCGATGGTGTGGAACATGGCCCGGGTGCGCGGCAGCACCTCGTCGCCGGAGCCGGACTGGGCGAGTTTCATGAGGTCGAGTGCGTCGTCGGGCCGGCCGAGGTGCACCATCTGGCGAGCCGCTCGGGAGAGCGCCTCCCCGGCGCGGGGCCGGTCGCCGCCCTCCCGGGCCGCGTGGGCGGCGATGACGAAGTACTTCTGGGCCGTGGGCTCCAGGCCGACGTCGTGCGACATCCAGCCCGCGAGGACGGCGAGGTTGGCGGCGACGCCCCACAGGCGCCGCTGGAGATGTTCGGGGTGATGGTAGGCGAGCATGCCGCCCACCTCGTTGAGCTGGCCCACGACCGCCTTGCGCTGCAGCCCGCCGCCGCGGGCCGCGTCCCAGGCCCGGAACACCTCTACCGAGCGCTCCAGTTCCTCGATCTCCTGCGACCCGATGGGAGCGGCCTCGTAGCGGTCGAACCCGGCCGGGTCGGCGTGCAGGGGGTCGTCGAACTGGGGGGCGTCGGCCTTGAGGGCCGGGTCGGTGTGCAGCCAGTCGTGCATGGCGCTGGTGAGTGCGGATCCCGCGGCGAGCGCGGCACCCGCGCCCACCAAGCCGCGTCGGTTGAGCATGAGGTCCATTCCCGTGAATTCGGTGAGGACCGCAGCCGTCCGCTCGGGCGCCCACGGCACACCGTCGGGATGCTCCACACTCCCGCCGTCCTGCCGTTTCCCCGCACGCCCGTGCCGGACCAGACCGAGGTCCTCGATGGTCACGACACGGCCGAGACGCTCGGTGAACAGGGCCACCAGCACCCGCGGCACCGGATCGCGCGGGATCTCTCCCATGTCGATCCACCGCCGCACCCGCGAGGTGTCGGTCGCCAGCTGGGGGTGGCCCATGGCCGCCGCCTGCCGGTTGACCAGCCTCGCGAGCTCGCCCTTGGACCAGCCGGCCAGGCCGAACAGGTCCGCCAGGCGGGTGTTGGGTTCTCCGCTCACTTCAAGCCCCCAGGTTCTCGGCTGAGTTGACAGTAGCCCCGCCAGAGTTGCCTCGGGACTATTCGCCAGGGTTCGCCAGGGTGCGCCAGATGGTGTGCCACCGCGCATCGGGTGTCAGGTAGGAACGCGCCACCCCGACCCGGTTCGCCGAGGGACATTCCCCAGGGTGCACCCGGGGGACCGGATCGGGCAGCGCTTTGACGTCGCAGGCACACGAAGGGATCTGTCTCTCCCATGTACGCAGCATCGTCCTCCGTGTCCGCCCCGCCCCGGTCGCTGCGTGCCCGTCCGGCGGGCGGCGGCCCCTACCTCGCCCCCGCGCGGCCGGCCGCCACCCCCGTACTCGGTGCGGGCCGGCCGCCGCGCGCCGCGGGGCTCGGCACTCAACCGCTCAGCGGGAGACTCGACTTGTCCGGCCCTCAGGGCGCCCAGTTGCGTTCGGCGATCGCGTCGGTGCACCGGATCTGCCCGGAGTTCGCGCCGGTCCAGGTGCTGCGCCGCAGCGGGCGATCCGTGCTCCTGGTCGGCACGACCGGGCGCAGCACGGCCGTCGCCAAGTGTTTACTGGACCACTCGCCGGCCTGGGCCGAGCGGATCCGGCACGAAATAGCGGCATACCGCTCGTTCGTCCGGCACCGTCCCCCGGTGCGGGTGCCGAGACTGATCGCGGCGGATCCGGACAACGGCATCCTCGTCATCGAGCGGATGCCGGGCCGGGTGGCGGCCCTTCAGCGGCACCCGGCCGAGGTGCCGCCGCGGGCGGACATCAGGGCGGCACTCGGCGCGATCTGCCGCCTCAACACCTGGCGGCCGCCGGCGGGCACCTTCGACGCGCCGCTGGAATACGCGCCCCGCATCGCCCGGTACCACGAGCTGGGGCTGCTCACCGACCGGGACATGGGCGATCTGCAGAAGCTGCTGCACGGCATCGCGGCCAGCGCGGGCCGGCAGGGCATGGGCCAGTTCTGCCACGGCGACGCGTTGCTGTCGAACATCCTGCTCTCACCGGCCGGTCCAGTGCTGGTGGACTGGGAGCACGCAGGCTGGTACCTGCCGGGCTACGACCTGGCGACGCTGTGGTCGGTGCTCGGGGACGCGCCGGTGGCCCGGCGGCAGATCAGCCAGATCGCCCAGACGGCGGGTCCGGCGTCACGGGACGCGTTCCTGGTGAACCTGATGCTGGTGCTGACCCGTGAGATCCGTACGTACGAGACGGCCGTGCAGCGTTCGATGCACGACGCGACCCCGGCGGCACCGGGAGTGGCCCACCCGGGTGCTGCGCCGTCCGGCGAGGAACAGCGGCTGCTGCTGAGGCGGCTGCACGACGACTGTCAGTTGGCCCGGCGGGCCGTGCGCGCGGCGGTCGGCACTCGCTGACGGGGACGGTGGCCCGCGGTACGCCCTTGGCGTACCGCGGGCCTTCGTGTGTGCGGCCATCGGGGTACGCCTCTGACACCCCGCAGGCCGGCGGGCCGTCACCACGAAACTCCCGGACATCCCGGTGACAAGGGAATTCACCCGCCTCTTGGCATGATTGACGGATCGTCGGACAGCCGGTACCACAGACCCACGCCCGGCCCCGCACGGCTCATCGCGCCCGACCGTCCCAGGAGGCTGCTTTGCGAGGATCCGTCACCGCCCTGGCCGCCGCGGCACTGCTGTTCCCCCTGCTCGGCGCGGCTCCGGCCGACACCCGGAACCCGGAGCCCGGTCTTCAGTCGGCCTTCGCCTCCGCCGCCGCCGAGTACCACGTGCCGCAGAGCGTCCTGCTCGGCGTCTCCTATCTGCAGTCCCGCTGGGACGCGCACGGCGGGGCGCCCAGCGTGTCCGGCGGTTACGGCCCGATGCACCTCACCGACGCCCGCACCGCGCTCGCCGAGGGCACCTCGCACCACGGTGACGGCTCCGAGGACCCGCGCGGCGACAGCGCCCGCCCGGCCCTGGCCCCGAAGGCGAAGCCGCCGAAGCCCTCCGAGATCCCGGCCCGCCTCAGGACGCTGCCGAAGGCGGCCGAACTGACCGGGCTGAGCCGCAGGCAGTTGCGTACGGACCCGGCCGCCAACGTGGCCGGCGGCGCCGCGCTGCTCGCCGCCGCGCAGAAGGAGCTCGGCCGGCCGCTCAGCTCCGACCCGGCGGACTGGTACGGCGCGGTGGCCCGGTTCTCCGGCGCCGACGACACGGCGACGGCCGCGGCGTACGCGAACGACGTCTACGCCGTGCTGCGCACCGGGCAGGAGCGCGTGACTGACTCCGGCCGGCTCGTGACCCTGGCCGCCCAGCCGGACCTCTCCCCCGACACCGGGCAGTTGCGGCGGGCGGGGCTGCGCACGCTGGACACCGCGGGGACCGAGTGCCCGCCGACGGTGTCCTGCGAGTGGGTCCCGGCGCCGTACGAGGAGTTCGGGGAGGGCGACTACGGCAATCACGACCTGGGCAGTCGTCCGGCCTCGCAGCGCATCGAGTACATCGTCATCCATGACACGGAGGGCGCCTGGGACGGCGTCCTCACCATGGTCCAGGACCCCACCTATGTGTCGTGGCAATACACCCTGCGCTCCACCGATGGTCACATCGCCCAGCATGTGAAGGCCAAGGACGTGGCCTGGCACGCGGGCAACTGGTACATCAACGCCAAGTCGATCGGCCTGGAGCACGAGGGCTTCCTGGCGCGGCCGGACGCCTGGTACACGGAGGCCATGTACCGGTCGTCGGCGCGTCTGGTGACGTATCTCGCCAAGAAGTACGGCATTCCGCTGGACCGGCAGCACATCCTCGGCCATGACACCGTGCCCGGTCCGACCGCGTCGGCGATCAGCGGGATGCACACCGACCCGGGCCCGTACTGGGACTGGCGGCACTACTTCGAGCTGCTCGGCCGCCCCCTCGTGCCCACCGCCGGCCCGAACGGCGGTCTGGTGACGATCCGCCCCGACTACGCGGCCAACCGGCCCGGGTACACGGGCTGTGTCACCGCCGGCCGGCCCTGCGCGGACCACGGTTCGAGCGCGGTGCGGCTGTACTCGGGACCCGGTGAGTCGTATCCCCTGATCAAGGACATCGGCCTGGGCTCCACCCCGTCCAAGGGTGTCAACGACCTGTCGTCGCGGGTGTCGACCGGGCAGCAGTACGCGGTCGCCGGCCGGGACGGGGACTGGACGGCGATCTGGTACCTGGGCCAGAAGGCCTGGTTCAAGAACCCGAAGAAGAACCCGACCGCGGTGCACGCGGCCGGGCAGGTGGTGACGCCGAAGGCCGGCCTGACGAGTGTCCCGGTGTACGGGCGCGCCTATCCCGAGGCCTCCGCCTACCCGGCAGGCGTCCCGGCGCAGACGGTGTCGGCGCTGCCGTACACCTTGCCGGCCGGCCAGCGGTATGTGGTGGGCGGCAAGGTGCCGGGCGAGTACTACTACGCGGTGACCTTCGACGAGGCCTCGCACCGGGTCGTGGCCGGCGAGGACCTGTACTACGAGATCCAGTTCGGTCACCGGGTGGGGTACGTGCGGGCGGCGGACGTGCGGGTGGTGCCCTCCGGCTCGTAGGGTCTCAGTCCGCCGCCTCCCAGGTGTAACGGCGCCCGGCGACCGCCTTGAAGGTCAACTGCCCGCCCTTGAACAGGTCGCTGCGTACGGTGAGTTCACGGGCGCGGGTCGCCTTGAGGGCGATGCGGGTGGCCCGTCCGTCCGCCCACTCGATGTCGAGGACGGCGCCGCCGCGGGCGCGCAGGCCGCGCACCGAGCCGGCCGGCCAGGCGGCGGGCAGGGCGGGCAGTACCTCGATGACGTCGAACTGGCTCTGCAGGAGCATCTCCACGACGCCGGAGGTGGCGCCGAAGTTGCCGTCGATCTGGAACGGCGGGTGGGTGTCCCAGAGGTTGGGCAGGGTGGAGGACTTGAGCTGTTCGCCGAGCATCCGGTGGGCGTGGTCGCCGTCGCGCAGCCGGGCCCAGAAGTTGATCTTCCAGGCCTTGGACCAGCCGGTGCCGCCGTCGCCGCGCGCGGTCAGGGAGACCTCGGCGGCCTCGGCCCACTCGCTGCCGGGTTCGATCTGCCGCCCGGGGTGGAGGGCGAACAGGTGCGAGACATGGCGATGGGTGTCGGTGGGGTCGTCCAAGTCCTGCTTCCACTCCTGGAGTTGACCCCAGGAACCGATGCGCAGACCCGGGTCGAGCCTGGTCAGCGCCTCCTCGACGCGGCGGCGGAAGTCGGGCGCGTCGCCCAGGATCCGGGCCGCTTCGAGGGTGTTGGTCAACAGGTCGTGCACGATCTGCTGCGACATGGCCGCGCCGGCCGTGAAGTCGCCGTGCTCGGGCGAGTAGCTGGGGGTGACGACGAGGGTGCCGTCGCGCGGGTCGGTGCGCAGGTTGTCGAGCCAGAACTCGGCGGCCTCCTTCATCACCGGGTACGCGGTGGTGCGCAGGTAGTCGGTGGAGCCGCCGAATCGGTAGTGCTCGTACATCTGCTGGGTGAGCCAGGCCGCCGCCTCGGGGAACCAGAACGCGGTCGCCCAGTCGTGCACTCCGGTGAAGCCGTAGGGATTGGTCTCGTTGTGCACCACCCAGCCGCGCGAGCCGAACATCTCCTGCGCGGTACGGCGTCCGGGCGCGCGCAGGGCCTCGACGAAGCTGTCGTAGGGCGCCGTCGTCTCGGCGAGGTTGGCGGCCTCGGCGGGCCAGTAGTTCATCTGGAGGTTGATGTTGGTGTGGTAGTCCGCCGACCAGGGGGGTGTGGTGCTGTTGTTCCAGACGCCCTGGAGGTTGGCGGGCAGGGATCCGGGGCGTGAGGAGGCGATGAGCAGGTAGCGGCCGTACTGGAAGTAGAGGGCTTCCAGTACGCGGTCGGCGGCGCTGGTCCCGCCGGTGTAGCGGGCCAGGAGTTGGTCCGTGGGGACGTCCGCGGGGAGCGACTGGCCGATGTCGAGGCCGACGCGGCCGAAGAGGGCTCGGTGGTCGCGGATGTGCCGCAGGAGCAGGGGCTGGTAGTGGTCGCCCGCTTCGCGCACGGCGCGGGTGACGGCGGCGTGCGGGTCCGGGCCGCGGTAGTCGGGGTAGGTGTCGGCGTAGTCCGTGCCGGCTGCCAGGACGAACCAGGCGCTGTCGGCGTCGGTCACGGTGATGGTGCCGTCGGCACCGGAGGTCACGGTGCCGCCCTGGGCGCGCACCCGGACCTGTGCCTCGAAGCGCAGTCCGTTGTCGGCGAGCGTGCCGCGCACGGTCAGGGTGCCGTCGGCGGCGGTGACGGTGTGGTCGGCGCGCGGCGAGGTGTAGCGCAGGGTGAAGGTGACGTTGCCGGGCCGGTCGGCCGCCAGCCGTCCGACGATCACGCCGTCGGGGTGGGAGGCGAAGAAGTCCCTCTGGTGGCGCGTGCCTTGGTGGGTGTGGACGACCGTGGCGACGGCGTTGTCGAGGTCGAGCTGACGGCGGTAGTCCGCCGGTGGCGTCGTCGGCGCGCCGGGCAGGTCGAGGTGGAGGTCGCCGAAGGTCTGGTGGGCACCGTAGCCGACTCTCGGCTGGCCGAGCCGGTCGGCCACCGCTTCGGGGTCGAGGGCGGTCCGCGTGTCGAGGTCGTCCTGTACGGCGGTGATCGCGCCGGGGCGGGGTGTGCGCCAGTTGCCGTGGTCGTAGCCCTGGCCGGAGCCCGGACCGCCGGTCCAGAGGGTCTTCTCGTTGAACTGGAGCCGTTCGGAGGCGAGGGTGCCGAACACCATGGCGCCGAGGGCGCCGTTGCCGATGGGCAGGGCTTCGCGTTCCCAGTCGGCGGCCGGGGTGGCGTACCAGAGCACTGATGACTGTCTCGACACATCGGAGGAATCACCGGCGGCGGCCTGCGCGCCCCCGGCTCCCAGAGCGAGCCCTCCGGCCCCTCCGATCCCTGCTATCAAGGTAGTCCTTCGGCTGACCCCACGAGGCTCATACGACATGACCCCTGACGCTAGAGATCCGATGACTCTGCGGCAAGGGTCATGACAAGACGAACAGGGGTCCGGGGTCTATCGCGCGGGAGACGACAGCGAGGTGGTGCCTCAGCCCTGCTGGAAGAGCTCCGCCGGCAGCGGCTTCAGGAGGGCGTACAGGTCGTCGGTGATGGGGCGGTCCCAGGCGGCGATGGTGACCAGGACGTTGTCGCTGCGGTCGAACTGGACGCAGGAGATCCGGCTCTCGGAGAGCTTCAGCCGGCGCACGATCAGGAGGTTGTCGCCCTGCATCACGGGCACGTCCTCGCTGCCGACGACGGTGATCTCCTCGTCGTTGTCCAGCGCCAGCAGAAGCTGCGCGACCTCGAACGGGATCTCGCCCTCTGCCACCTCGCGGGCCGGGGAACCCTCGGGCAGATTGCCGATGATCATCGCCGGACCGCGGCCGCCGAACAGGTCGTAACGCAGGAAGACGCCCTGGCAACTGCCGTCGGGAGCGGGCAGCAGCCCGGCACCCAGATTGCCGGGCCAGTCGCCCGGGTCCATGGCCAGTACGTCGAAGTCGGGCCCGGCGGGCGTGGCGCTGCGGCGGCGGAGGAACGACATGTCGCCATGGTACGTGGCCGGGCATGTTCCGTGACGTGAGGGCAGGGGTTGGAGCACTGCTCCGGGGGTGACGCCCGGGCGGACCCGTGCGCCCGCCTGGGTCCGGCCGGCCTCCCACTGACCCGTTTCCCGGAGGGATCACAGTCGTCCACGCCCTCGGCGACGAGCCGTGCTGAAGCTGTTCCCGGGAGCCGCCGCCCGGGACGGCGAGGCCGAGGGCGATCGCGTACAGCCTGCTGCACGTGTAGAGCGACCTCCCCTGGGACCTACGGGAGTTGGGCGCCCCCGCCGACGGCACGCCGCCGCCCCTGGCCCGGGCCTGGTTCGGCGCCGACCGGCATGGGGCTCGTCCGCTCACTCCTCCGGCGGCGCGGGCGGCACCACCGCCACCGGGCTCGCGGCGTGCAGCAGGACCGCCTGGGTGACCGAGCCCATCATGCGGGCGGGGGCCAGCAGACGGCGCCGGTGGCGGCCCACGACGACCAGGGTCGCGCCCTTGGATGCGGCGACGAGGTGGCCGGCCGCGTGGCCCGGGGCCACATAGGGCTCGGCGTGGACGTCGGGGTGACGTTCGCGGTACGGGGCGAGGAGACCTTCCGCGAGGGTGCGGGTCTCGGCCTCGATGGTGTCCTGGTCGGCCAACGGCGGCGCGACCTGGGCGGTGGTCGCCGCCCACAGGTGCAGCGGCCACGCGTAGGCGGCGACGGCCTGGAGCCGGGCGCCGCGCCGGGCGGCCTCGGCGAAGGCGAAGGACAGCGTGGCCTCGTCGGGGCTGTCGACCTGGAGGCCGACGACGACGCGGGGGCCCGGTTCGACCGGCATGTCGCCGTGCACCTGGCGTCCGGGCTTGGGCACCACCACGACCGGGCATTCGGCGTCGCGTGCGGCGGTCATGCCGTTGGAGCCGAGCAGCAGGCCGACGAAGCCGCCCCGGCCCCGGCTGCCCAGCACCAGGAGCTGGGCGCTGGAGCCCTGTTCGGGCAGCACCGCACCGGGCGCCCCCGCCAGGGCGAGGTACTCCGTCACCGGCCGCTCGACGCGCCCGTCCAGATACCGGCGTACGTCGCCGATCACCGGATCGTCCTCGATGTCCGGCGGCCCGGCGGGCACGATCTCGGGCCCCGCCCAGGCGGCGTACTGCTGCACATGGACCACCCGCAGCGGCGCCCCGCGCAGCACGGCGGCGTCGAAGGCCCAGTCCAGGGCGACGAGGCTGTCGTCCGAACCGTCGACCGCAGCGATGACCGGCAGGGTGCTCATGGGTTCCTCACCTCCGGATGACGACCGTCTCCGCTACCGGGCCCAGCCTGGCTCAGGCGTCGGCCCCGGCAGGGCTCTCGAGATCGCGTGTCCGGAAAAAGGGGCGGAACACCCCCGGATCGGCCCGTCAGACCGCGCGCGTGATCACGTGAGGTCGAACTCCCCCTCCCGTGCTCCCGACACGAAGGCGCCCCACTCGGCGGGCGTGAAGATGAGAGAAGGGCTCTCCGGGCGGCCGCTGTTGCGCATCGCGATGAATCCCTCGACAAAGGCGATCTGGACATCCCCCAGGCCACGGCTGCTGGAGTGCCACTCGGCGTTGCTGAGGTCCAGCTCGGGCTTGTCCCAGCCTGCGAGCGGCTGCTGCTGGATGGTGGTCTCGGCCACGTCCGTGCTCCTCCCGATTGCGTCGTCCGCGGTCAGCCTAGCGATCGACCTCAACCGCCAACAGGCCACGTGAGGGGGACCTTTCCGGAGACTTTCACGCATCCGGGGGTTCGGACCCCACGAGCCACATCGAGAAGAACTGCGATCCGCCGCCGTAGGCGTGTCCGAGCGCCTTGCGGGCCCCCTCCACCTGGTGTTCCCCGGCCTGTCCGCGCACCTGAAGGGCGGCCTCCGCGAAGCGGATCATGCCGGACGCCCCGATGGGGTTGGTGGACAGGACCCCGCCCGACATGTTGACGGGCAGATCGCCGTCCAGTTCGGTCACCCCGGACTCGGTGAGCTTCCAGCCCTCGCCCTCGGCGGCGAAGCCGAGGTTCTCCAGCCACATGGGCTCGTACCAGGAGAACGGCACGTACATCTCGACGGCGTCGATGTCCCGGCGCGGGTCGGCGATGCCGGCCTGCCGGTACACATCGGCCGCGCAGTCCTTGCCGGCCTGCGGTGACACCGCGTCCTTGCCCGCGAACAGGGTGGGCTCGCTGCGCATGGCGCCGCCGAGCATCCAGGCGGGCGGCCGGGGCGCGCGGGCTGCTCCGGCGCGGTCGGTGAGGACCATCGCGCAGGCGCCGTCGGAGGAGGGGCAGGTCTCCGAGTAGCGGATCGGGTCCCACAGCATGGGCGAGGCCTGGACCTTCTCCAAGGTGATGTCGTGCTCGTGGAGATGTGCGTAGGGGTTCTTGAGCGCGTTGCGCCGGTCCTTGTACGCCACCAGCGAGCCGACCGTGTCGGGCGCGCCGCTGCGCCGCATGTACGCCCGCACATGCGGGGCGAAGAAGCCGCCGGCCCCGGCCAGCAGGGGCTGCTGGAAGGGGATCGGCAGGGACAGTCCCCACATGGCGTTGGACTCGGACTGCTTCTCGAAGGCGAGCGTCAGCACGGTGCCGTGGACGCGGGCCGCGACCAGGTTGGCGGCGACGAGGGCGGTGGATCCGCCGACCGAGCCTGCGGTGTGCACCCGGAGCATGGGCTTGCCCACCGCGCCGAGCGCGTCGGCCAGGTACAGCTCCGGCATCATCACGCCCTCGAAGAAGTCGGGCGCCTTGCCGATGACGACGGCGTCGACGTCCGCCCAGGTCAGCTCGGCGTCGTCGAGCGCCCTGCGGGCGGCCTCCCGGACGAGCCCGGCGATCGACACGTCCCGGCGCGCCGCGACGTGCTTGGTCTGACCGATCCCTACGACGGCCACGGGCTCCTTGCTCATCGCGGATCCCCTTCGAGTACGGCGACCAGGTTCTGTTGCAGACAGGGGCCGGACGTGGCGTGCGCGAGCGCCCGGTCGGACTCCCCCCGCTGGATGCGGGCGGCGGCCTCTCCGATGCGGATGAGCCCGGCGGCCATGACGGGGTTGGCGGCGAGGGCCCCGCCGGACGGGTTGACGCGCACGCCGTCGCCGAGTTTGAGCGCCTTGCGCAGGACGATCTCCTGGGAGGTGAAGGGCGCGTGCAACTCGGCGGTGTCGACGGGCCGTTCGAAGGCGCCCGCCTTCTCGGCGGCGAGGCGGGTCGAGGGCGAGTCGGTCAGGTCGCGCACGCCCAGGCTGTGCGCCTCGATGCGGTGGTCGACACCCCGGATCCAGGCGGGCCGCTCGCACAGCTCACGGGCCCGTTCCCCCGCCGCGAGGACCACGGCGGCGGCTCCGTCGCCGATGGGCGGGCAGTCGCCGGTACGCAGCGGTCGTACGACGTAGTCCCCGTGCGGCACCGAACCCCGCAGCTGGGCGTGGGAGTTGGCGGTGGCGTCGGTGCGGCTGCGGGCCGCGACCGCGGCGAGGGCGGGTTCGTCGGTGTCGCCGGCGTCGATGAGGGCCTGGGCCTGGAGGGCGGCCAGGGATACGGAGTCGGGCCAGAGGGGGGCGACGTAGTAGGGGTCGAGCTGGCGGGTGAGGACGTCGCGCAGGGGGCCGGGTGAGGACTTGCCGTAGGAGTAGACGAGCGCGGTGTCGGCGTCGCCGGTCAGCAGCTTGGTCCACGCCTCGTACAGCGCCCACGCGCCGTCCATCTCGACGTGCGACTCGGAGATCGGCGGCCAGGCGCCGACGCCGTCGAGGGCGAGGGTGAAGGAGAAGGCGCGGCCGGCGAGGTAGTCGCTGGAGCCGGAGCAGGTGAAGCCGATGTCGGCGGTCCTCAGGCCGGTCCGCGCCAGCACCTCGTGCAGGACGGGCATGAGCATCTCCACCTCGGAGAGCTCCTCGCTGGTGCGCCGGTGGTCGGTCTGGGCGAAGGCGACGACGGCGATCTCGCGGTTCACAGCAGCTCCCGGTAGGTGTCGTAGTCCGCGTCGGGCTCGCCCGTGGGCCGGTAGTGGTCGGGGTAGCGGGCGTCTTCCGTCCATACGGGTTCGACGCGCAGGCCCATGCGCACGTGGTCGTAGGGGATGCCGCCGATGCGGCCGTGCAGGGCGAGCCCTGCGCCGTCGAGGGCGATGTGGGCGTAGACGTACGGCACTTCGATGTCGAGGTTCTTCGCCTTGATGTTGACGATGCAGAACGTGGTGACTGTGCCGTGGGGACCCACTTCGACCTGTTCCAATGTGGCCACCCCACATGTGGGGCACGCACCCCTCGGCGGGACGTACACCTTGCGGCAGGACGGGCAGCGTTCGCCGACGTTGCGGTGTTCGGCCAGGGCGTTGATGTAGGCGGTCTGGGCGCGGCCCGGTGAGTAGGTGTAGTCGAGGCGGGCGGGGGCGACGATGCCGGTGACCGGGTCCTCGAACTCGACGGTGCTGCCAGTGGGGTGGACCGGATCGCCGTCGTACGGCTCGAAGCAGGCGATGTCGGTGATGGCGCCGGTGCGCTCCTCGGCCCAGCGGACGCGGACGCGCATGCCGGTGTGCACGGCGTCGGGGCCGGGGGCGTCGAGGGCGTGCAGGAGGGCGGTGTCGGCGCCGTCGAGGCGGACCAGGGCCCAGGCGAAGGGGGTGTCGAGGGGCTGGTCGCGGCGGGGGGCGAGGTTCCAGGCCCAGGTGGTGACCGTGCCGGTGGGGGCGACCTCGACCAGATCGCGGATCTCCTCGGCGGTGACGGGGTCGTACTCGACGGGCGGGACGAGCGTGCGGCCGCCGGTGCGCACCCCGAGCACGACGCGTTCGCGCAGGCCGGTGAGGAAGGCGCTCTGGACGGGGCCGAGGGAGCGGGTGAAGGGGAACTCGACGACCAAGGGGGCTTTGAGGACTTCCGGCACGGTGGCTCACTCCTCAGGAACGCTTGTAGACGGGCGGCCGCTTCTCCGCGAAGGCTCGGGCGCCTTCCTTGGCGTCGGCGGTGTCGAAGATCGGCCAGCCTCGCTTGAGTTCGGTGGCCAGGCCGTCGGTCTCGGTCATCTCGGCGGTGTCGTAGACCGACGCCTTGACGGCCTCGACGGCCAGTGGCCCGCAGGCGTTGATCTGCTCGGCGATCTCCAGCGCCCTGGTCAGCGCGGTGCCGTCGGGGACGACATGCCCGATCAGGCCGATGTCGGCGGCCTCGCGGGCGCTGTAGGGGCGCCCCGTGAGCAGCATCTCCAGCGCGTGGGTGCGCGGGATCTGGCGTTGCAGCCGGACCGTGGAGCCGCCGATCGGGAACAGGCCGCGCTTGACCTCGAACAGGCCGAAGGTCGCCGACTCGCCCGCGACGCGGATGTCGGTGCCCTGCAGCATCTCGGTGCCACCCGCGACGCAGTACCCCTCGACGGCGGCGATCACCGGCTTGCGGGGGCGGTGGTGGCGCAGCATCGCCTTCCAGTGCAGGTCGGGATCGGCCTTGAGCCGGTCGCGGTACTGCTCCCCCGCCATGCCCTTCCCGGCCAGGGCCTTGAGGTCCATGCCCGCACAGAACGAGCCGCCCGCGCCTGTGAACACGATCGAGCGGACCGTGTCGTCGGCGTCGGCCTCGAGCCACCCGTCGTAGAGGCCGACGAGCATGGCCAACGAGAGCGCGTTCCTGGCCTCCGGCCTGTTCAGCGTGAGTACCAGTGTGGCGCCTTCGCGCTGCACGGTGAGGTGTTCCGTCCCGCCCATCACCCATCTCCCCTCTGAAAGAACGAGAACAGGTTGCAGGAGGCGCCGGGGCACTTCAAGGGTTTTCTGACAGGTAGTCAGATTTCTTGTGCGCGGACCCTTCACAGTTGTGCCGCCCTTTGCTCTGATGACCGGCACCGGTGGAGAGCGAGGGCAGGAGGAGCGGTGGAGTACAACCTTGCCGACCTGTTCGAGTCGGTCGTCGACGCGGTGCCGGACCGCGAGGCGCTCGTGTACATCGACCATCCGGGCACGGGTGCGGAACGCCGTCTGACGTACGCCGAGCTGGACGCGGCCGCCAACCGGATCGGGCACCATCTGATCGACAGCGGGATACGTCCCGGCGAGCATCTCGGGCTCCACCTCTACAACGGCATCGAGTATCTCCAGACGGTGCTGGGCTGCCTGAAGGCGCGGATCGTTCCGGTCAACGTCAACTACCGCTATGTGGAAGAGGAGTTGGTGTACCTCTACCGGGACGCCGATCTGGTGGCCCTGGTCTTCGAGGCGGAGTTCACCGACCGGGTGGCGGCGGCGCTGCCCCGGGTGGACGGGCTGCGGCACCTGGTGCGGGTGGGCGAGGCGGCGCCGGGTGCGGCCGGGGCACCGGTCGTGCCGGCCGTGGCCTTCGCGGACGCCGAGGCGGCCGGGTCGCCGGCGCGGGGGTTCCCGGCGCGGTCGGCGGACGACCAGTTCATCATCTACACCGGCGGCACCACCGGGATGCCCAAGGGCGTGATGTGGCGCCAGGAGGATCTGTTCTTCTCGGGGCTGGGAGGTGGCGCGCCGACCGGTGAGCCGGTGCAGAAGCCGGAGGAGCTCGCCTCACGCGTGGCGGCCGGCGGCGACGGGATCACCTTCTTCCCCACCGCCCCGCTCATGCACGGGACGTCCACGCTGACCGCCTTCATCGGCTTCAACTTCGGCCAACGCATCGTGATCCACCGCAAGTTCGCGCCGGAGGAGGTCCTGCGCACGATCGAGAAGGAGAAGGTCACCAGCGTGTCGCTGGTCGGCGACGCGATGCTGCGGCCGCTGGTCGACGCGCTGAGCGGGCCCCTGAAGGGCACGGACTGCTCTTCGATGTTCAGTGTGTCGTCGTCCGGGGCGATCATGTCGGACACGGTGCGCCGGCAGTTCCAGGAGCTGGTCCCCAACGTGATGCTGCTGAACAACTTCGGCTCCTCCGAGTCCGGCTTCAACGGTACGGCGACGGAGGACTCCGGCCCCGAGCGCGGCTTCCGCATCCGCGTCAACGCCCGTACCCAGGTGGTCGATCCGGCCACCCACGAGCCGGTCGCCGTGGGTGAGGTGGGCCGGATCGCCCAGTGCGGCCATGTGCCGCTCGGCTACTACAACGACCCGCGCAAGACCGCCGAGACCTTCTTCGAGAAGGACGGCGAGCGGTGGGTGCTGCTCGGCGACATGGCCACCGTCGACGAGGAAGGCGTCGTCACCGTGCTGGGGCGCGGCTCGCAGTGCATCAACACCGGGGGCGAGAAGGTGTACCCGGAGGAGGTCGAGCAGGCGCTCAAGTCCCACCCCGATGTGTACGACGCGCTGGTGGCCGGGGTGCCGGACGCCAAGTGGGGGCATCATGTGGCGGCGGTGGTGCAGTTGCGGGAGGGCGCGGTACGGCCGTCGCTGGAGGACGTCCAGTCCCACTGCCGCACCCATCTCGCGGGCTACAAGATCCCCCGCCAGCTCGTGATCACGGACGCGATCCGGCGCTCGCCCAGCGGCAAGGCGGACTACCGGTGGGCGCGGGAGGTCGCGGTGGCGGCGGACGGGTGAATTCCGGGCAGGTCGGATTGAACCTAAGGTGACGTGCGGACGTACTCGTGGTGGCAGGCCCGGTCAACGGGCGCTGTTCGCCATGCCATCGCAAGACCGCACGGGAGGTCCTCCGGGTGTCGCAGGAGGCAACAGAGGCAGCAACACGGGAGTCGGGAGAGGCGGGGACGCCAGAGGCGGTCGATACGGCTGACGCGGTCGCGGCCGGGAGCGAGATCGAGACCGAGAGCGCGGAGGTGGGTGGCAGGGACGGGGACGACGCGGTCTCGTCTGCCGAGAAGGCCTCGTCCGCCGAGAAGGCTTGGCCGGGCGACACGGCCTCGCCGCATGGCAAGGCATCCCCCGACGACACGGCGCCGGTAGGCACAAGCTCACCGCACGACACAAGCTCACCGCATGGCAAAGCCTCTCCCGACGACACGGCCTCGCCCGTCGACACAAGCTCGCCGGTCGACCCCGCCGAGGCGTCGGAGGCCTCGGAGACTGTCGACGCCCCTGAGGCGGCCCGCCCCGCAGAGCAGCCGGCCGGCTCCGCGCCCCGGCCCGGCTGGTTCGGCTGGCGGCGCCGCTACCCCCGTACGGCACACGGCGTCGCCGTCGGCACGAGCGTGCTGGCCGCCGCGCTCCTGCTGTTCGCGCTCCTCGTGCCCAACCGTCTCGAACGGCTCGGCCCCGACGCGTTCTTCCGCCTCCCGGCCGAGGGCATCCTGCTGGCGGGTCTGCTGCTGGCGGTGCCACCCCGGTCACGGCGGCTGCTGGCGGTCGCCTCGGGAGCGTTCCTCGGTCTGTTCACCGTCCTGAAGTTCGTCGACATGGGCTTCTACTCGGTGCTGGCCCGCCCCTTCGACCTGGTCCTGGACTGGATACTGCTGGACGACGCGGCCGAGTTCGTCCGGGAGTCCTTCGGCCGTACCGGACAGGTGCTCGCAGTGGTCGGGGCGATCGTCGTACTCGTCGCGGTGCTCGTCCTCATGACGCTGGCGATGGTGCGCGTGACGAACCTGATGGTCCGCCATCGTGCCCTCGCCACCCGCACGACGCTGATCCTCGGCACCGCGTGGATCACCTGCATGACCCTGAGCATCCAGATCGCCGGCGTCCCGCTCGCCACCAAGGGCAACGCCGAGTTCGTCAACAACCGTATCGAGCAGGTGCAGGCGGGCCTCAAGGACGGACGGATCTTCGAGAAGCAGGCGTCCGTCGACGCCTTCGCGAAGACGCCGCCGGATCAGTTGCTGACGGGGCTGCGCGGCAAGGACGTGCTGTTCACGTTCATCGAGAGCTACGGCCGGGTCGCGATCGACGACCCGGCGATGGCACCGCAGATCGACGCGGCGCTCAAGCAGGGCACGAACTCCCTCGAGGCGGCCGGATTCCAGTCCCGCAGCGCCTGGCTGGAGGCGCCGGTGACGGGGGCGGGAAGCTGGCTCGCCCACTCCACGTTCCTCTCCGGCCTGTGGATCAAGAACCAGCAGCGGTACCGGAGCCTGACGACCAGCGATCGCGCGACGCTGAACAGCTACTTCCGCAAGACGGGGGCGTGGCGCACGGTCGGCATCGTGCCGGGTGTGCGGCGGGCCTGGCCGGAGGGCAAGTTCTTCGCGCTGGACCACATCTACGACTCCGAGCACCTGGGCTACCAGGGCCCGTACTTCAGTTGGACGCCGGTGCCCGACCAGTTCAGCCTGGAGGCGTTCCAGCGGCTGGAGCACGGCAAGAAGAACCGCGACCCGATCATGGCGGAGATCATCCTGGCCTCCAGCCACAACCCCTGGTCCCCCATCGCCCGCATGGTCGACTGGGACGACCTCGGCGACGGCTCGATCTTCCACCGGATCAAGAAGGAGGGCACGGACCCCAAGGAGGTCTGGCAGGACCCCGAGCGCGTCCGCACCGAGTACCGCCGCGCCATCGAGTACTCCCTGGACAGCCTCACCGAGTGGGTCGAGCGCTACGGCACCGACGACACGGTCCTCGTCTTCCTCGGCGACCACCAGCCGGTGCCGACCGTCACCGCCGGCAGCACGAGCAAGGACGTCCCCGTCACGATCGTCGCCCGCGACCCGAAGGTCCTCGACCGCATCGCCGAGTGGAACTGGACGGATGGCCTCAAGCCCGCCGAGAACGCGCCGACCTGGGGCATGGACCGCTTCAGGGACCGCTTCCTGACGGCGTACGGGCCGCAAGGGGGCTGAGCAACCGGCGTTGCGCCGTTCGGGCATCGCCGACGTGCGGTGACTCGAACGGCGCAGCAGAATGCGACGGTGCACAGGGGGTGTTCCTACGGTCGCAATGACGGTCGTCCAAGACCTCAGGACCGAAAGGGCACGTCCGTGAAGAGACCCATACGTGTGCTGTGCGCGACCGCGATCACCGTACTCGTCACCGTCGGCCCGGCGGCCCACGTGGCGCACGCCCGGGGCGATCTGAACTGCCGCGACTTCGCCTTCCAGGAGGACGCGCAGGCCGAGCTCGACCGTGATCCCAGCGACCCGCACCGGCTGGACCAGGACCAGGGCAGGGACGACGACATCGCCTGCGAGAGGCTGCCACACCGCGGCGCGCACGCCACGCCGCACCCCACGCTGTCGCCGCTTCCCACCCTGTCGCCTCTGCCCACCCGCTCGCCGCTGCCCACCCAGGGAGTGAGGGGCGGACTGGGCGGCACCTCGGGCCCGGCCGACTTCGAGGTGGCGCTGGGAGCCGGCCTGGCGCTCGGCGCGGCGGCGCTGACCGCCGGCGTCATCGTGTACCGGCGTCGACTCCACCGCTGAGCACGCCCACTCCCGGCCGTGACGGACCCTCCGCGAGGTCAGGACCGGCCCAGCACGTCCTGCCCGTCGACCGTGTCGTACGACGCGTCCGCCGCCTCGGTCCGGGCCTCGCCCTCGACGGTTGCCACGCCCGGCGACGCGGAGGCGTACGCGCGCCGCCTCATCAGACGCATGGCCACGGGTTCGGTGTAGCGGGCGGTGAGCGGGCCCACGATCACCATGATCAGCACATACGCGGTGGCCAGCGGCCCCAGGGACGGCTCGATGCCGGCGGACACCGCGAGTCCGGCGATGACGATGGAGAACTCGCCGCGGGCCACCAGGGTTCCGCCCGCCCGCCAGCGGCCCTTGACGGAGATTCCGGCACGCTTGGCGGCCCAGTACCCCGTGGCGACCTTCGTGAGCGCGGTGACCAGGGCCAGCGCGAGCGCGGGCAGCAGCACCGGTGGGATGCTCGCGGGGTCGGTGTGCAGCCCGAAGAAGACGAAGAACACCGCGGCGAACAAGTCCCGCAGCGGAGCCAGCAGATGGTGCGCCCCCTCCGCGACCTCGCCGGAGAGCGCGATGCCGACCAGGAACGCGCCGACCGCGGCCGAGACCTGGAGCTGCTGGGCGAGCCCGGCCACGACCAGGGTCAGGCCGAGCACGACCAGGAGCAGCTTCTCGGGGTCGTCGCTGGAGACGAACCGCGAGATGTGGCGGCCGTAGCGGACCGCGAGCAGGAGGACTAGCCCGGCCACGCCGAGCGCGACGGCGAGGGTGACGCTCCCCGCCGCGAGACCGGCGCCGGCCAGCAGGGCGGTGATGATCGGCAGGTAGACGGCCATGGAGAGGTCCTCGAGGACGAGGATGCTCAGGATGACCGGGGTCTCGCGATTGCCGAGCCGGCCGAGGTCGCCGAGGACCTTGGCGATGACGCCGGAGGACGATATCCAGGTGACGCCGGCCAGGACGACGGCGGCGACCGGACCCCAGCCGAGCAGCAGGGCCATGGCGGCGCCGGGCAGCGCGTTGAGCGCGGCGTCGACGAGTCCGGCCGGGTACTGGGTCTTGAGGTTGGTGACGAGGTCGCTGGCCGTGTACTCGAGGCCGAGCATGAGCAACAGCAGGATGACGCCGATCTCGGCGCCGATGGCGACGAAGTCCTCGCTGGTGCCCAGCGGAAGCAGTCCGCCCTCGCCGAAGGCGAGCCCGGCCAGCAGGTACAGGGGTATCGGCGAGATCTGGAGGTGCCCGGCGAACCGGCCCAGCAGGCCGAGACCGAGGATGATCGCACCGAACTCGATGAGGAAGACCGCGGAGTTGTGCATCGCGGCTCACTCCCGCCCGAGTATCTCGGCGGCCGCCTCCACGCCCTCACGGGTGCCGATCACGATCAGGGTGTCGCCGCCGGCCAGCCGGAAGTCCGGTGCCGGCGAGGGGATGGCGTCGGCGCGGCGCAGTACGGCCACGATGGACACGCCGGTCTCGGTGCGCATCCGGGTCTCGCCGAGCAGCCGTCCGTTCCAGTGCGAGGCGGCGGACAGTTCGACGCGCTCGGCGACCAGGCCCAACTCGGTGGTGGACAGCAGGTTCGGACTGTGGTGGGCCGGCATCAGCGCGTCGACCAGCGTGGCCGCCTCGGCGGGGCTGAGCTTGACGGACAGCGCGCACGCGTCCGGATCGTCCGTGCGGTACGCGCTCAGCGTCCGCGAGCCGTCCCGGTGGGCGACCACGGACATACGGCGTTGCTCGCGCGTGGTGAGGTCGTAGCGGACTCCGATGCCGGGCAACGGCGTACTGCTCAGGCGTGGCGCGCCCACGGTTGTCCCCCCTGTCTCGGTCAGGTGTGGTGTTCGGTTCTCCGACCGAACCCTAACGAGGGCCGGGGGCCCGCACGAACGCGGCCGCTCGCCTCCTGTCGAGCCACCTGGGTACGCACCGCATCAGACGGGTCATCAAGGCGCCGTACATCACGCCGACGACCAGCGAGACCAGCAGCGCGAGCATGGGCGAGTCATCCCGGATGTACGGGTAGACGTGGAAATGCGTCAGGTAGATGTACAGCGAGCTGCCCGCCAGCAGCCCCGCCAGCCGGTTGACCGGGTCCAGGCTGGGCAGCACCGGCACCCAGATCAGCAGGGCCAGCCCCGCCACGACGATGGACGTCCGCAGCGACTGGCCCGCAGCCTGGGGGAACAGCCCCGGCACGGTGGCCGGCAGTACCGCTGTCAGCAGCAGCCGCTGCGGCACCGTGCGCGCCCGCGCCGCCGCCCAGCCCAGGGCGAACAGGAAGAACACCACGGTGGGGCTCAGATGGAACCGGACGTGGGCCAGCCCCAGCGGGTCGTACCGGCCGACCACGCCCAGCGCCAACACGCCCAGCGCGAAACCGAACGGGCTGCGCCGCTCGGCCCGGTCCAGCAGCGGGAGGGCGAGGAGCGCGGTCAGCGCGATCAGGAAGTGGACCAGCGCCTCCACGAACCAGTACCGCCACTCGGGGTGCGAATTGTCCTGTGGGAAGAGGCTGTTGACCAGCAGCAGGTTGGCGAGGTCGTACTCGCGGGTCAGGGCCAGCGCGAAGGCCAGACACACCACGCTCGGCACGGCGATGCGCAGGATGCTGCGTCCCAGGGCGCGCACCCGGCGGCCGCGCGCGGCGTCGGTGAGGTGGAAGCGGGCGAAGTTGAATCCGGCGACGCCGAGCAGGACATGCGCACCGCCCTGGACGAAGAAGACGGGTATGTGTGCGCTGACCACGAGGACGATGCCGACGGCCCGCAGGGCGATGCCGGTCTCCAGCGTGCGTCTTCGGCGGGCCGGGCGGGGGGTCGGCGGCGGGCCGGGGGGCCGCAGCTCGCGGATCGGGGTGGTGTGCCAGTCGGCGGGCAGGGTGCCCAGTGCCTCTTCGAGGCGCAGCGACATCTCGACGTAGGACAGGGAGTCTCCGCCCAGGCCGACGAAGCTGCTGTCCTCGGTGACGTCCCCGCGGTCGAGGATCTCGGCATAGAGGCGGCACAGTTCCTCGGTCGTGGCCTCACCGGACCGGTTCCGTGCGCTGTCCCGGGACGGTTCCGCCGCGGGGCGGGTCAGGCGTCGTACGGCCTCGTAGTCGGGCTTGCCCGTGGCCAGCCGGGGAAGGTCCGGCACCACGCGGACGCGTATCGCGCGCACCGGCAGTCCGCACTCGTCCGCGACCAGGCGCCGCACCCGCGAGGCATCCGTCTCCGCGCTCTCCTCGCTCGCCACCGCGACGGCCAGCGCGTCGTCGTCCCCGGCGCAGTACGCGCGGACGCCGTGCCGCTCCAGCAGCCCTTCGACGCGCTGCGGGTCGACGCGCAGCCCGAGGATCTTCGCGAACCGGCTGCGCCGCCCCACGATCTCGTAGAGACCGTCGGGTGCGCGCCGGGCGATGTCTCCCGTGCGCAGTTCCTCGACGGTCCGGCCGAGAGCCAGGTCCGCCGGGGTCTCGGCGTAGCCGAGCATGACGTTGGGCCCCGCGTAGACGAGTTCGCCGGTGTCGGGCTCGCCGGCTCCGTCCGGTTCGTCCAGCGGCCGGATCCGGAAGGAACCGCCGGGTATGGGCACGCCGACGGCCTGCGAGCGTTCGGCCGCGAGCCGGGGCGGCAGATAGGCCATCCGGGCCGTCGCCTCCGTCTGCCCGTACATCACGAACAGCTCCCAGCCCGCGCGGCGCCCCAACTCGGCGTACCGCACGACGCGTTCCGGCGCGAGCCGGCCGCCGGCCTGGGTGACGCGGCGCAGCTCGGGCAGCCGCATCCGCTCGAAGCCGACCCGGTCGAGCAGGTCGAAGGTGTACGGCACCCCGGCCAGCACCGTGCCTCGAGCGGCGCGGAACAGCTCCCAGAAGCCGGCGTCGGCCACGGACCGTCCGGTGACGATCAGTCCGGCACCGCGCAGCAGATGGCTGTTGATGACCGACAGGCCGTAGCAGTAGTGCATGGGCAGGGTGGTGGCGGCCCGGTCGCTGTCCCTGATGTCCATGTACGTCGCGATGGACTCGGCGTTGGACTGGAGGTTGTCGTGGGAGAGCCGGACCAGTTTGGGTGAGCCCGTGGAGCCGGAGGTGCTCAGCAGCAGGGCGAGGTCGGGGTGGAGGGTGTGGGCGGAGGCGGGGTGCCGCTCGTCCAGGGCCCAGGTCGTGGTGCCGTTCTCGGCCTGTTGCGGTACGGCGACCACGTCGGGGGCGTAGGCGGCGGTCAGCGATTCGACGGTGCTGTCGTTGTCGCCGGGGACCAGCAGGAGCGGATGCCCGGCCGACAGGGCGGCGAGGTAGACCACGAGGGCGTCGACCCGGTTGGCCCCGGCCAGCAGCACCAGGCGCCGGCCGGGTCCGAGGCGGTCGGCCGTCTCGGCCACGCGTGCGGCCAGTTGCCGGTAGGTGAGCTCACCGTCCTCGGTGATCAGCGCGGTGCGGTCGCCGAACGCGGCGAGGTTCCGGGCGAACGGCACGGTCCGGGGTGCCGCGCACGGTTGCGCTCTCCTGGCGGGGGTGGCACCGCCGAGGACGGACGGCCCGCTGGACGGAGGGGCGAACAGACCGGCGAACCGCTCCCTGACACGTCGTCCGGAGGCCGGACGTGCGGGCCGGAGGGGTGCGAAAGGAGACGGAAGCGGTGGAATGTCCTGGCGTGAGTCGGAGGGGATGGTCACGGGGCGCGCCCTTTCCGCTTCCATGGCGTCGTCCGCTGGTAGCACAGATCACTTGACGGTGAGGTTAGCTTTACCTTATTCATAGCTCGTTCACAAGGTTCCCCCAGCGGCACCAATCAGCCGCTCGCCCTTCTGATTGACGCGACGAGCGCGGCAGGTGGCGAGCCACGCAGGAAGGCAGCACATGCGACGCCCCACGGCCCGCCTGATCACCGCGTTCACCGCGATCGGCCTGCTCGTCCCCGCCCTCGCCGCTTGCGGCTCGGACGACAAGGGCGGCGGCTCGGGCGCCGGTGACGACACCGCGCTGGTCATCTACTCCGGCCGCAACGAGAAGCTCGTCAAGCCGATTCTGGACAAGCTGGAGAAGGCCGTCGGCAGCGAGGTCGACGTCCGCTACGGCGAGAGCGCCGAGTTGGCGGCGCAGATCCTGGAGGAGGGCGACCGCACCAAGGCCGGGCTCTTCTTCTCCCAGGACGCCGGCGCGCTCGGGGCCCTGTCGAAGGAGGGCATGCTGGAGAAGCTGCCCCAGGCCACCCTGGACAAGGTGGACTCCGCCTACCGGGGCGCCGAGGGCGACTGGGTGGGCCTGTCGGGCCGCGTCCGCGTCATCGCGTACAACCCGGACAAGGTCGACAAGGCTCCCGACAGCGTCCACGACGTGGTGAAGCCGGAGTGGAAGGGCAAGGTCGGCTTCGCGCCCACCAACGCCTCCTTCCAGGCCTTCGTCACCGGCATGCGGGTCCTGGAGGGCGACGACGCCACCCGCACCTGGCTCAAGGGCCTGAAGGCCAACGGCAAGACCTACAGCAACAACCTCGCCACGCTGGACGCAGTCGAGTCCGGCGAGGTCTCCCTCGGCCTGGTCAACCACTACTACTGGTACGAGCGGGTCGCCGAGAAGGGCGAGGACAAGGTGGGCGCCAAGCTGCACTTCCTGCCCGGCGGCGACCCCGGCGCGCTGATCAACGTCGCCGGAGCGGCCGTCCTCAAGGACGGCGGGCAGAGCGCGACCGCCAAGAAGGCCGTCGACTACCTGCTGTCCAAGGAGGCGCAGACCTACTTCGCCGAGGAGACCAAGGAGTACCCGCTGGCCGCCGGCGTGACCAGCCCGGTGCGGGACCTGCCCGCGCTGGACTCGCTTCAGGCCCCGGACATCGACCTGAGCAAGCTGGAGTCGCTCCAGGAGACCCTGGCCATGCTCCGCGACGTCGGACTGGTCTGATCCGACGTGGGCACAACCCCTCAGTCCGTACGGGACCCGGCCGACCCGGACACCGAAGGCCGCCCGGCCCGGGTGTCCCCCGCGGCCGGGCTCCGGCGCACCCGCACCACCGTGACACGGCTGCTCCCGGGTGCCGGAACCGGCTCCCGCTCCACGGACCGCAGGCCTCCGTGGGTGCTGATCGTCCCCGCCTGCGTGGCGGCCCTGTTCGCGCTGCTCCCGCTCGGCTACCTCGCCGTCCGCGCGCTCGAACGCGGCCCCGGCTACGCCTGGGACGTCGTCGCCGACGAACGCACCCTCCAACTCGTCGGCCGCAGCCTGGGGCTCGCGCTCACCGTGGTGGCGGCCTGCCTCGTGCTGGGCGTCTCGCTGGCCTGGCTGACCGTGCGCACCGCCCTGCCCGGGGCGCGCGCCTGGTCGGTGCTGGCCACCCTGCCGCTCGCCGTGCCCAGTTACGTCGCCGCCTTCACCTGGCTGTCCGCCGCTCCGCGGACCGCCGGGTTCGCCGGGGCGGCGCTGGCCCTGACGCTGGTCAGCTTCCCCTATGTGCATCTGCCGGTCGCCGCGGCGCTGCGCGGCATCGACCCGGCGCAGGAGGAGGCCGCGCGCTCCCTCGGGCACGGCCCGTTGAGTACCTTCCGGCGGATCACGCTGCCGCAGTTGCGACCCGCTGCGGCCGGTGGCGGACTGCTCGTCGCGCTGTACGTCCTGTCCGACTTCGGCGCGGTCTCACTGATGCGGTACGACACCTTCACCTGGGCCATCCACACCTCGTACCGCGCCTCCTTCGACCGCACCCCGGCCGCCGCGCTGAGCGTGGTGCTGGTGGTGATGACCGTGGCGCTGGTCGCCGCCGAGGGCCGTACCCGGGGCCGCGCGGGCCACGCAAGGACCGGCACCGGCAGTGCCCGTCCCGTCGTCCCGGTTCCCCTCGGACGCTGGCGGATCCCGGCCCTCGCGTGGTGCTCGGCGGTGGCGGCCGTCGCGGTCGCCTTCCCGTTGGGCACCCTCGGCTACTGGCTGGCCGTCGGCACCTCCGCGACCTGGGACCTCGGTGGGCTCGCCGAGACGGCCTGGGCCACGCTGGGTGTCGCCGCGGCCGGGGCGGCCCTGACCACCCTGCTCGCCCTTCCGGTGGGCGTGATCGCGGCACGCCACCGGGGCCGCGGTGCCCGGCTGCTGGAGCAGGCGGCGTACGCGGGTCACGCGCTGCCCGGCATCACGGTCGCGCTCGCCCTGGTCTTTTTCGCCGTCCGCTACGCCTACCCGCTCTACCAGCAACTCCCGCTGCTGATCTGCGCCTACGCCGTGCTGTTCCTTCCGGTCGCCGTGGCCGCCACCCGGGCCGCCGTACTGCAGGCGCCACCGGTCCTCGAGGACGTCGCCCGCTCGCTGGGGCGACGTCCGCTGCGGGTGCTGCGGGAGGTGACGGTGCCGCTGGCCGCTCCGGGCGTCGCCGCCGGGGCCGCGCTCACCTTCGTGGTCTGCATGAAGGAACTCCCCGCGACGCTGCTGCTGCGCCCCACCGGCATGGACACCCTCGCCACCCGGCTGTGGACCGAGACCGGCGCCGGGTCCTTCGCCGCGGCCGCCCCCTACGCCGCGGCACTCATCCTGCTGGCCGCCGTCCCCTCGTATCTGCTGGGCAGGCACCGCACATGAACGATCGAGGCAGGCACCGCACATGACACTCCGAGACGGGTACCGCACATGACTCTCAGAGACGGGCACCGCCGATGACGAACGATCTCCACATCGAGCAACTGGCCAAGTCCTACGGCCCCGAGGCCCCCGTGCTGCGCGGACTGGACCTCGACGTGCCGGGCGGTGCCCTGGCCGCCGTGCTCGGCCCCTCCGGCTGCGGCAAGACCACCCTGCTGCGCATCGTCGCCGGATTCCTGCACGCCGACGCCGGTTCGGTCACCGTCGGGGGACGGCTGCTGACCGGGCCCGGTGTCCATCTGCCGCCCGAGCGCCGGCGCATCGGCATCGTGCCGCAGGAGGGCGCCCTGTTCCCGCATCTGAGCGTGGGCCGCAACGTGGCCTTCGGGCTGACCGACCTGGACCGGGGAGAGCGGCGACGCCGTACGGAGGAGATGCTCGACCTGGTCGGACTCGCCGGATACGGCGAGCGGATGCCGCATGAGCTGTCCGGTGGCCAGCAGCAGCGCATCGCCCTGGCCAGGGCGCTCGCCCCGCGGCCCCAGCTCGTGCTGCTGGACGAGCCGTTCAACGCCCTCGACAGCGCACTGCGCGCCGGGGTGCGGGCCGACGTGCGCGCCGCCCTGCGCGCCACCGGGGCGACGGCGGTACTGGTCACCCACGACCAGCAGGAGGCCCTGTCGACCGCGGACCTGGTCGCCGTCGTACGGCAGGGCCGGGTCGCCCAGTGCGACACCCCGCAGGCGCTCTACCGGCGCCCCGCCGACCCCTGGGTCGCCGGGTTCGTCGGCGACGCCGTGGTGCTCCCCGGCACGGTCGAGCGCGGAGGCCGCACGGTCGCCACGGCTCTGGGCACCGTGCCGCTGGCCGCCTCGTCCGAGGGCTCCGGGCCGGGCACGGTGCTGCTGCGGCCGGAACAGTTGCGGCTGACGGAGGCGGAGACGGGCGGAGCGCGGGGCACGGTGACCGATGTGTGCTTCTACGGCCACGACGCGAAGGTGACCGTGTCCGTGGCGGGAGTCGACGCCCCGGTCGACGTCCGCGTCGCGGGTCCGGTGTCGGTGCGGCCCGGCGAGGAGACGGGCATCCGCCTCACGGGCGAGGCCACGCTCCACCGCTGACGGCCTGGGGTACTCCCCCACTCCCGTTCAGGAAAGCGACGACGCACCGCACGAACCACTCCGGGTCGTCCAGCCACGGGTGGTGCCCGGCGCCGGGTTGCACGGCCGACTCGGCGTTCGGGAAGACGTCGGCGGTGCGGCGGGCGAGTTCGGGGCTGGGCGCTGCGTCGAGTTCGCCCGCGAGGACGAGGGCCGGGGCGGCGAGCCGGGAGAGCGCAGAGCGGGTCGCGGGCGGGTCATAGGCGCCGTCGGAGCCGTAGATGTCGGACGCCTCGTCGTTGAACTCGATGTCGCCGCGCGCATCGTGCTCCCGGGCCACATCGTCCCAACGCCCGTAGGAGAAGGGCGCGATCACCGGGTCGAAGGCGCGCGTCCCCGCCAGCCAGGCCTCGAACGCCGGGAAGGCCTGCGCGAACCATGGCTCGCCCGCCCTCAGCCGAGCGGCGGCCAGCCGCTCCTCGATGCCGGCCGGCATCCCCAGCGCCCAAGGATTCGCGGTCACCAGTACCAGCCGCGCCACCCGCTGCGGATACCGGGCGGCGTACAACATGGCCAGGCTGCCGCCCGCCGAGTGCCCGAGCACATCCATGTGGGCCAGCCCCATGTGGTCGCGCAACACCTCCACGTCGTCCACCAGGTGGTCGCAGCGGTACGTGGCCGGGTCGGCGGGCACGGCCGAGCCCCCGGTGCCGCGCAGGTCGAGCAGTACGAGTTGCCGGTGCGCGGCCAGTCCGCCGAGGTCGCCCAGGTAGGCGGAGGCCCGCATGGGCCCACCGGGCAGGACGACGAGCGGTTCGCCCTCCCCTCGCAGGTGGTAGGCGATCTCGGTTCCGTCGGTGGCGCGGAAGGTCGGCATGGGCCCGATCTTAGAAGGTGCGGCCCGCCCCCTTGCCTGATCAACAGCCGCCTGGATTACTGATCCCGAACACCTGGACCGAACGATCGGTCGTCCGGAATGACGCGTGTTGGCGAGGGAGAGCTTCCCCATGGCGGATACGACGGAACTGCTGGACCCGGGCGAACTGCTCGCCCCTGAGGCGCTGCGGGCATTGCAGCTCGAGCGGTTGCGCGGAACGCTGCGGCACGCGTACGACAACGTGCCGTTCTACCGCGCGTCCTTCGACAGGGCCGGCGTACACCCCGACGACTGCCGTTCGCTCGCCGATCTGTCCCGCTTCCCGTTCACGGCCAAGGCCGACCTGCGCGAGAACTACCCGTACGGGATGTTCGCCGTGCCCCAGGACCGTATCCGCCGTATCCACGCCTCCAGCGGCACCACCGGACGCCCCACGGTCGTCGGCTACACCGATGCCGATCTCTCCCTGTGGTCCGACATGGTGGCCCGCTCCATCCGGGCGGCGGGCGGACGCCCCGGGGACAAGGTGCATGTGGCGTACGGCTATGGGCTGTTCACCGGTGGGCTCGGCGCACACTACGGGGCCGAGAGGCTGGGCTGTACGGTCATCCCGGCGTCCGGCGGTATGACGGCCCGCCAGGTCCAGCTCATCCAGGACCTCAGGCCCGAGATCATCATGGTGACGCCGTCGTACATGCTCACCCTCCTCGACGAGTTCGAACGGCAGGGCGTCGATCCGCGCGGTACGTCCCTGCGGGTGGGCGTCTTCGGCGCCGAGCCCTGGACCGAGCGGATGCGCCACGAGATCGAGGAGCGGTTCGCGATCGACGCCGTCGACATATACGGGCTGTCGGAGGTGATCGGGCCAGGGGTCGCACAGGAGTGTGTGGAGACCAAGGACGGTCTCCATGTGTGGGAGGACCACTTCTTCCCCGAGATCGTCGACCCGATCACCGGTGAGGTGCTGCCCGACGGCGAGGAGGGCGAACTGGTCTTCACCTCGCTCACCAAGGAGGCGATGCCCGTCATCCGGTACCGCACACGGGACTTGACGCGACTGCTGCCCGGCACCGCCCGGGTGTTCCGGCGGATGGAGAAGGTCACCGGGCGCAGCGACGACATGGTCATCCTGCGCGGGGTCAATCTCTTCCCCACCCAGATCGAGGAGATCGTGCTGCGCACTCCTGGTGTGGCACCCCACTTCCAGTTGCGTCTGACCCGGGAGGGCCGCCTCGACGCTCTCACCGTGCGGGCCGAGGCACGCCCCGACGCGTCCCCCGAGACCCGGGAGGCCGCCGCGCGGGCCGTCGCGGCGGCCGTGAAGGACGGGATCGGGGTGTCGGTCGCGGTGGAGATCGTCGAACCGGAGTCGCTGGAACGCTCCGTGGGCAAGATCCGCCGCATCGAGGACCTGCGCCCCCGTCAGTGACCGGCGAAGCGGTCGCGCAGCTCCCGCTTGAGGATCTTCCCGCTCGCGTTGCGCGGCAGCGCGTCCACGAACTCCACCCGCTTCGGCGCCTTGAAGTGGGCGAGCTTCTCGCGCGCGTGGTCGATCAGTTGGGCCTCGCTCACCTCGCCGCGCGGCACGACGACCGCCGTGACGGCCTCGATCCAGCGCTCGTCGGGCAGGCCGATCACGGCGACCTCGGCGACGCCCTCGTGGGTGTACAGCGCGTCCTCGACCTGACGTGAGGCGACCAGTACGCCACCGGAGTTGATGACGTCCTTCACCCGGTCGACGATGGTGAAGTAGCCATGTGCGTCGCGCACGGCGAGGTCGCCGGAGCGGAACCAGCCGTCGCGGAAGGCCTCGGCGGTCTCCTCGGGCTTGTCCCAGTAGCCCTCGCACAACTGCGGGGAGCGGTAGACGATCTCGCCGGAAGTGCCGTCGGGCACGTCCTCCCCTTGCTCGTCCACCACACGGGCGTCGACGAAGAGGACGGTGCGCCCGCAGGAGTCCATCCGGCCCTTGTGCTCGTCCGGGTCCAGCACCATGGCCAGCGGGCCGATCTCGCTCTGGCCGAAGCAGTTGTAGAAGCCGAGCTTCGGGAGCCGTTCACGCAGCCGTTCCAGGACGGGCACCGGCATGATCGACGCGCCGTAGTACGCCTTGCGCAGCCCGCCGAGGTCGCGCTCCGCGAAGTCGGGACGGCCCGCCAGGCCGATCCACACGGTGGGCGGGGCGAACAGGCTGTCCACCCGGCCGGCCTCGATCAGGTCGAGGAGCCGGTCGCCGTCGGGGGCGTCGAGGATGAGGTTCGTGGCGCCGACCGCGAGGTAGGGCAGCAGGAACACATGCATCTGCGCCGAGTGGTAGAGCGGCAGGGAGTGCACGGGGCGGTCGCCCGCGCTGAGGTCGAGGGCGGTGATGGCGCTCAGGTACTCGTGGACCAGGGCGCGGTGCGTCATCATCGCGCCCTTGGGCAGGGCCGTCGTACCGGATGTGTAGAGCAGTTGCACCAGATCTTCGGAGCGCGGCTCCGGGCCGTCGTACGCGGGAGCCGTCGCCAGGAGCGCCAGGAGCGAGTCGTCGGCGTCGCGCAGGGGCGACGTACGCACCTGCGAGGGCAGTCGGCCGGCCAGGTCGGGGTCGGCGAGGACCAGCCGGGCGCCGGACTGGCCGACGATGTAGGCGAGGTCGTCGCCGGTCAGGTTCTGGTTGACCGGCACATGGACGAGGCCCGCGCGGGCGCAGGCGAGGAAGCCGATCAGGTAGGCGTCCGAGTTGTGGCCGTAGGCGCCGACCCGGTCGCCGGGGGCGAGGCCCGCATCGCGCAGGACGCTCGCCGCGCGGGAGACGGCCTCGTCGAGTTCCTCGTACGTCCATGAGCGGTCGCCGTACTCCACCGCGATCCGCGCCGGGGTGCGCCGTGCGCTGCGCCGCAGCACCCCGTCAACCGTGCTGCCCTGTCCCTGCGTCATGACTCATGATCCTCGGTGTGTGACCGAGGCGGGTCAAGCACCCGGATGGTGCGGTCCGACCCATGGGTACGCTCAACCGCTCCTTCCCTCAATGACGTTGGGAGGCACAGATGCGCACCACTCGCCCGAGACGCCTTCTCGTGATGGCCGCGGCCCTGCTCACGGCATCGGCCACACTGCCGGCCGCGGCGGCCGAACGGCCGAATCATCGGGAACGTCCCTGCGGTCATGTGGTGGTGCCTCCGTAGTCGGTGGGATGGGCCGCCCCGATCGGTCGTGTCGTCCTGCTCAGGGCAGGAGTTGTGGAACCCGTCCCGCCGGAGGCTTGCGGACCTCCGGCGGGACGGGCGTTCTCGTGGTGCGACCCTGACCCGGTGGTCGCCCGGGGCCCCTTCACGCCGGGGCAGGGCGGGATGGCGTCAGCGGCGGGTGCGGCCCGTGCTCGCACACCCCGCGTGGATACGGCCGGACTGATTCGCGCCCCCGGAGGGACTGACGTGCTCGTACGGCAGCGACGCTTGGCCGTCCTCGATCGGCTTGTCGCATGCCAAGCACATGGCCGCGCCCTGAGCGCATCGTGGTGGTCGCACAGGGCCACGACGGAGCGCGCGAGCCGCTTCACGCGCTCCACTTCTCCGAGCAGTCCTGCGGCCTCCGGCTCGTGCAGCCGACGGCGAGCCTCACCAACTCCGGCCATGGCCACCCGCGCGGGCACGTCGTCCTTGGGCAGGGCCGCGGGCGAGCTGCTCGACCTTTGGGATCAGGTGCTCCGCGAAGGCCTTGAGGTCCCGGTGGTAGAGCTTCGCGCTCTCGTGTCGGGGCAGCGTGTCCTGATCCAGGAACCATGTGGCCGAGGCGCGCATCGACACGGTGCCCGGCATCGCGTCGGTCTCCTCGCGGGTGGCGTTCACCGGGTCACCGCCGTCTGTCCGGCCTGGTGCTGCACATCCGGCAGTTCCTGCGCGGCCAGGATCTCCCGGGTGCCGCTGTCCGATTTGATGATGCCGTCCCGCGTCACGGTGTACACGCGCATCGTCATCTTGACCCCGGGGCTTCTCGGGGCTGTAGCGTTCGTCATGTCGACGCTCCCTCACGGGTTTGAGCGTTGGCCATCCCCGGGGCCGTCGCAAGCGGTCGCCGGGGTTTACTGGTCTGTGTCGTCCTCACGCCGCGACCGCCTTGTTACGACACCTCCGCAGTCGAAGCAGGCTTCACCGTGTAGTCGGACGATGCTCACGCGCCCGTCGATGACCGTCGGCGCGGGAAAGGGTGCGTCAGACATCCCGGTTCCCATCTGCTGGTTCCTACGCGTGCAACAGATGGTGGAGGGACGGGAAGGCCACAAGTACCCCGGCGAGGGGTAGTTGGGGTAGCTCGGTCAGGTGGCGGCGCACCACTCAGCGAAGTTGCTGAGGCTCTCCGAGTCCGCGCGCTTCAAACGGCGCAGGGGTGGCAGCGTCCTCACGCACCCACGGGTGCTCACGGGTGTGCTGGGGCGGCGGGCGACCTTGAGCGACTCGAAGGCGTCGTCCGCCAGCCCGGACCACAACTGTGCGCGGCCTAGTTCGATGTAGAACCCGGAGCGCCGCTCAGCCGGAAGGTCGTGGGGCGGCTTCCATTCGCTCGCTACGGCAAGGGCACGGCCGATATGGTCGCCACCAAGGCTCACGGCGACCGACACTTCGTGGATGCGTACGGAATCTGGGCCGAAAGCGGTTCCGCAGTAGATGTCCTCGGGCGCCCGGTCGGCCAGCGTGCGGGCCTCATCGAGGGGCATGGCTGCCGCCGAGGCATCACGTGCCCGGCCTGCGACGACGGCGGCCCGCATGGGGAGGGCGCCCCGACTCGCGGTCCCCGCCGGCGTGGTGGCGGGGGTGGCGTCCAGAGCAAGTTCCAACGCGCGCAGGCCGACAGCGTGGCCGCGGGCAGCGAAGAAGGTCTCCGTCCGCACGTAGGCAACGGCGGCTGACAACACTGGATCGTCAGCCTCTGGAACTGCCCATCGCATGAGTTCGATCAGCCGGGCTGACAGGTCATGCGCGCCGAACTTGTAGGCGACGGCGTCCGCGGACCGGTACGCCCGCACAAGGAGCCCGGCCAGTTCGGCTCGCTCCTCGGCGGGGGCCGCGTGGTAGGCACGGGCGAGTTCGGCGAGCAGGTCGGGCAGCCGCCGGGCGATCCGCGTGTATTGCGCTCCCAGTCGCCGGCGAGCGGCCTCGCTGACCGCAGCGCGCAGTTCATGGGCAGGCCGGACTGGCCCGTCTTCGGGGAGATCGTACGTAGCGATCGCCGCGGAGAGTGCGGGTAGCGCTTCATGGACGCGGGTCTGAGCCGGTTCGCGATAGGCGCGCAGGCGTATGGGATCGATCCCGAGGGCCTCAGCGACGGCTTCGAGCGTGGATTCGCTCAGGCCCCGCTCGCCCCGCTCGATCTTGCGGATGGTTCCAAGAGACACGTTGGCCGCTGCGGCAAGCTGTTCCTGTGTCAGCTTCGGACGCATGACGCTGCGGTAGTAGGCGATCCGCCCGCCCACTCCGCCTCTCCTAAGTGCGGGCATACTGGCTCCGGTTCGGTGCATCCACTCCGAACCGTACCCGCGCCGAAACGCCGCGTGTACACGAACGGCCGCACCGGCGAAGCTTGGTGCGGCCGTTCGCTTTGGGTCAACCTTCGACGATCTCGGTGAGCTGGTACAGATTGTCGATGCGCCAGTCCGCTGCCGCCACGATGTCGGCGTCGTCAGCCCACAGGTGCCCCCACGGGCCCCGGCGGATATGCGCTGTGCGCAGCCCAGCCGCCTTCGCTGGCAAGAGATCGTTTGCCGGGTGATCTCCGACGTAGAGAGTTGCCCTCGGGGCCGCGTGCGCCACGTCTAGGACCCGCTGGAAGAACTCCGGTTGCGGCTTCGCGACATTCCACTCCCCCGAGGTGACGACAAGGTCGACGGGCAGGTCCAGGCCTCGCAGCAGCTCAGCGGCGCGGGAAGTCTGGTTGCCCGCGATGATCACCCGCACTCCGAGCTTCCGCAGAGCGGACAGGGCTGGGCGCACGTCGTCGTAGAGGTCGCTGTCGTCCAGAAACTCACCGCGGCCGGCGGCCTCGCGAGCGTCGTACTCAGCGGCGACATCGATGCCGGGGCGCGCGAGCCGGAGGGCGTCCGCGTCGTCCTGCCCCCGGGCCACGACCGCACCGACGAGAGCGGAAAGGGTGTGTCTGGGAGTGTCCAGCCAGTCGGCCCACGAGGCCCAGTAACGGTCGTCCCGGGGATCGTCTCGCCGATGTCCAACACGATGGTCTCAATCACCCTGGGAGCCTACGGCGCGCCGGTAAGGGCTCTGTGAGCCGGATACCCCGGCAGTTACGGCGTGTCCGGCCAGCTCGTCAGTACGGTGCCTTCCTGCTCGTCAGCGAGGATGACGCGGGCGTCGGGCAGACTGCCGTACTCGCCGATCCAGCGCGTGAACTTGTCGCGTGCCACGGCCTCGTTTCGCCACCAGCCGTGCTGCGCAGGCCGACCGGCGGCCCTGAGCAGCAGGTGGTAGCGGCCGGGCTCATCCACGGTCCCAATTCTGCCAGCCGTCCTCGTCCGTCCATCCCCGCAGCGGCACCGGCGTGCCCAGCTCAGCCGACACCTGGGCGGCCACCTCGCGGATGTCCTGCAGGATGGGGCACAGCGCAATCGGCGGCTGTCACTGGGAGCGCAACGCCGGAGCGCTTCTCGAAGGGATGATCATCTACAAGTGGTACGTGGACGTCAACGGTGACGGCAGCTGGCTCGTCTGCAATACCACGGAAAAGGGTGGATATTACACCGAGCCGGCCTCCGCGTTCGAGTTCATTTGGAGGTCTCCGCGGGAGACGATGTGTGGTACGGGCTACTACGGGATCCGGAACTACGCGGGCATGATGGACAGCGGTGAGTGGGTGGGGCTGAACGCCACCGTCTGGTCCGGCTACCACTGGCTCCCGGACTTCAGTGAAGAGTCCATGGCGGCCGCTGCCGAGGACAAACCGGTGGTCCCGACTGGCTGAAGACCACGGACACAAGCGACGACCCCGCGTCCGTGCCGGTGGCCGACGAGAACGGCGAGCCGGTGAGGAACAGCGACGGCTCGCTGTTCACCGTGTCGCCGAATCTTCCCGAGCCGACGGCGGCTGAGATCATGGCTGCGGCGCAGACCCCCGCGGGAGAGCGGACGTTCACCAAGGACGCTGACGGCAACGTGACCGAGACGGTTGTCGCGCAGTTGACACGTCCCAGGCCGTAGCCTGCACTGGTTGGCACGGATGGGAGTCGGTTGCCAGTCCCGTGCGGTCGGCTGGGAGGGTAGGAGACAGCATGAACGCCAGTCGCCCTGCGCTGCGCCTCCTGGAAGGGGTGCTTGCGGTTGTCGTGGTGCTGGGGGTGCTCTATGCGGCGCTCTTGCCGTTGATCGCGAGTCGTTCCGCGCTGTTGAGCACGTACAAGCGTGGTGGGCTCACCCCGTTGATCATCATCTTCGCTGGGGCGTGCGCTGGCTGGCTCTGGTTGCGCTTGGCGAGATCACGGAAACGCCCACCGATCGTACTGGCCGCCGGAGGGGTGTGCGCCGTCGGTCTCCTGGGCGTGATGTGGTCGGGAACCCGCGACACGGTGGAACAGCAGCACGTCACACCTTCCCCGAACACCGGGCGCTTCCACCAGTCGGCGCCCCCCGACAACACCCCGGGCACGGCGCCTCCCCCGGCACCGCCCAGCATCGAGCCGTAACCCGGCACCCAGCACAGAGCCCTCGGCCACCACATGGGTGGCCGGGGTTCCGCTTTGGCGCGGCAACTCGCAGGCGTCCATGGCCGTGAACACACCACCCACCGGCTCTACCTGCCCACCTGCCGGCTCGCTCACCAGGCCCTGGAGTGCTGGCGCCTGCGCGTGCTCGGCTACCGCGCTGAGGACGAAGACGTACGTTGATCGTTCACTTGTGTGGCTTGACGCAGCCGAGGAACACGTCGCCCCGCTGGTACCGAGGCCACCACATCGCCTTCCTGGTCTCCGGACCGTACACACCGTCCCTGCCGATGCTCTCGTCCTCCTGGACGCGGTAGACCGCGTTCTTCGTCTGGTTGCCGTAGATGCCGTCGACCCCGATGTTCTCGTAGCAGTAGTCGATGGCCTTCTGAAGGTGCCGCACGCCGTTCGACTGGGCTCCGTAACCCATGACGCAGTTCCGTGAACCAGTTGCGGTGTAGAACGGCTGCAACGTGTACACCGAGTCCGTCAGCCACACGTACTTCACGTTGTCGCACGTCGGATACGACGCGGCCTGCGCGGACGAAGCCGACAGGCCGATTACGGGGGCGGCCACCGCGCCGCACAGGGCTAGAGACGCAAGCTTCGAGCGAGTCTTCATTCTCTCTCTCCTTCGCGTTGAACCACCGAACCGTATTGGCGGGCACGGGAGCAGGCACCCTGAAAAGTTCCAGGGTGCCTCGGTTGCTGCTCACTCACTCAGCGACATGACGAGTGCGGAGAACCGCTGCAAGGGGTGGTGACCCGGTGAGGCGGCCGTAGGCTCGCAGGGCCGTCTCCGTGCCCCGCCCACCGAGAAGGGCCCCGCCCCGTGGCGGGGCTCGCTCGTGCCACGGCTCCGCCACGAACCGTGCACACATCAACCGAAACCCGCACAACACCCCCACAATGACGGGCAGTCAGTACGTCCTTGGGGGGACCATGCACGCCAGAACCACCGCGCTCGCCACCATCGCCATCCTCGCCGCCACCCTCACCGCCTGCGGCAGCGACACCGACCAGACCGCAGAACCGAAGGGGACCAGCGCCAGCGAGCTGAACCAGCCCAGAGCCAAGCCCGCAGCCGCCACCGTGGAACTCGCCTGGAGCCACACCAGCAAGGACGGCGCCGGCGACATGCAGATCTGGTACGTGGCACGCGCCAAGAACCCGGGCAAGTCCGCGGCCTCCGTCGCCATCGACGCCCGCGCCCTCGACAAGACCGGCACCATCGTCGGCTCCACCCAGGACACCCTGCCGAACATCCCGGCCGGTGACACCTTCGACTACTTCGGCAACCTCGGCGGTGGATTCACCGAACTCACCGGAACCCCGGCGAAGATCGAGGTCTCGGCAGCCAAGGATGCCTTCGGCCGAGCTGGCGCTGTCGATCTCCCGATGCTGAAGACCGGCGAACTGAAAATCACCGAGGGCGGTCGCGATGATCTGTTCTCCGATGCCCCGTACTCCTACAACCTGTCGGTGAAGGTCACCAACAGCACCGGCCGCGACATGGCCGACGGCGTCACACAGCAGGTCGTTCTCTACGACAAGGACGGCAGCGTCGTCGGCGGCGACAGCGGCTTCTCGGACAACGTCCCCGAGAGCTTGCCCGCCGGGATGGGATGAGCTACCGCGAGCAGTGGACCGGCATCCCCGCCGTCGGCAAGGCGACCCGCGCCGTCTACACCGTGTGGCCGGGCTGATAGCGCCCGCGTGGCCGTTGGCGGGGGTGGATCGTCAGGTGCGGCCGAGGGCGCCGGTCTGCAAGTCGTCCACTCCAGAGAGCAAATGGCCCGACCCCTGGGGGTCGGGCCACTCGCGATGCTCAGCCGGTCAGACCGGTGGCATGGAGTAGGCCTTGCGCCAGAACGCCGCCTTGGTCCCCCGTCCGGCGATGCCGTCGAGGGCACCCGTGTAGCCGTTGAACTTCTTCAGGTTGGCCTGGAGCGACACGATCGTCTTGGGTCCCACGATCCCGTCGATGTCACCCTTGTAGGGAGAGGGCTGGGAGGGCCAGGTAGCCAGCCAGCGCTGCAGCGCCTTCCAGCTGTTGGTCCCGAGCGCCCCGTCGATCGCGCCGGTGTAGCCGTACATGGTGAGGATCCACCGCTGGATCCGTTTGGCACCCTGGCGGTCAAGGCCGAGGTTGACCACGGCCGCGCTCGCCGGCCCCGCGAAGCCGACCACCGCCACGCCGGATGCCGCCACCGCCAGCAGCCCGCCTCGGATCAGCCCGCGCCGCGAGACGCCGTTCTGCCTGCTCTGCTCCACGCTCTTCCCTCCGTTGGCCGGGGTCTTCTCCCGGCTTGGCGCACAGGTGGACCCGGATCGTCGTCGAACGATCCGGGTGCACCGTAGCCCGGCCGAGTTGCTGAGCGTGCCGGTCGTTTGACCCACAAGAGAGGTACTCCCATCCACCAGCCTGGGGCGAAGCAGGAGATCACTAGTACGACTGGTAGTTGGGCACACTGTAGGGGTGAGAGGCGAGAGCTCAGACGCTTCACTCACCGATGCGTGGCCCGCGACGAGGCCGCACCCGGCAACGACCCGCCCCGTTCCGGACAGCCGCAGACACGATCCGGTCGACAGCAGGTCGCACCGTTGACGGTCCATCGTCCCTGAATTCAGGGTGGGCGGCGGAAAGACTCACTGCATGCTCACGACACAGGGGGACGTCATGGCAAAGCGCAAACGAGTCTTAGCCCGTGCCGCCGTATTGGTGAGTTCGCTCGGCCCGCTGTTCGTCGGCTCCGGCCAGGCGCAGGCGTACGACTACGACGGGACGGGCCCGCGGGCCACCGGATGCGCGTCCAGCGCCCGAACGGTGGAGTCCGCTGTGTTGAGGAACAGTGTCGGCACCAGAGTCGGCGTGATCGAGCTACGTTTCAGCTCCTACTGCAAGACCGCTTGGGCGCGCTTGACCATGGACAGGCAACAGTGGCAGTGCGGTGACCCGGCAGCCGGATTCGCCTGCTCCAGGGCGTGGATCGTCCGGAACAACGATGGCCGCACCTACCGCTGCACCCTCGACGAAGGCGACAAACGGTGCTGGACCCGCCAGGTGTATGACCTTGACCCACTCAGCTCGTTCGCTCGGGGCTACGCCGACACCGTGAACGGTGAGGTGAACGTCCGCACGGCCTCCTACTGAAGTGGCTCTGCCACCATTGACCGCCTACAGCCTCGGCATCAAGCCCGGCAGCTTCAGTGGCTGGGCGGTCAGGCACGGCGTGAAGTCCGCGGACACCCAGCCCAACCCCAACGGCGGCCAGCCCACTGCCCTCTGGGACCTCGCCGATATTGCGGAAGCCCTTGACAAACACAGGAGCGCCGCTTGACCAGCAAGCACAGTGCAGCGCATGATCTGTCATGGTGCACGTAGTGCCTCATGAGCCCGGCCACAGAGCCGGGCTCCGGCATGTCCGGGGGTGACGACCCTGGCCCGCACCTCCAGCCAGGACACCGCCGACCAGGCCCGCCAGAACCAAGGCCGCTCCGGACGCAAGACCGCAGAAGCCGCACAGCAGCGCCGGGCCACCCAGCAACAGAGGCGACTCGAAGTCCAAGTACTCGCCGAGGAAACCGAGTGCTGGAGGTGCGGCGGCCCCGTCGACCAGAGCATCCAAGGCAGCACCCACCCCTGGGGTCCCGTCATCCTCCACCCGAAACCGGCGTGGGCCGGCGGCAACGCCCTCGACAGGACCAACGCCCACCTCGCCCACCGGCGCTGCAAGGCCGCCTACTGCGAGCAGCTCCGGGCGCAGCAGCGCACACGGTGATCGCCCATGCCGCAGCTCTCCGCAGAAGAGATCGCCCGCCGCACCAAGCAGGCCCGCAGTGGACGGCCCTGGCTACGCGTCCAAGCCAGGTGTACGCAGAAGAGACCCACTGCTGGTGGTGCCACAAGTGGGTGGACCAGTCCCTGCCCGGCACCGCCCACCCCATGGCCCGCACCGTGGACCACATCCACCCGCTCTGGCTCGGCGGTGACCCGCTCGACAGAGCGAACCCTCGCCTCGCACACCGCCGCTGCAGCAGCGCCCGCAACAACGAACTCCGCGCCGCGCAGCGGCGGACCACCTTCACCGTAGACGCCGCAAGCCTCTGACCTGCGGAAACTCGAAGGTGATCAAATGCGGCGTGAAGATCCACAGAGAACGGCGGCCGGCCATCGGAGGAAGCCGCCGTCGCCAACGGCGGCATGGAGCATCCGCCACATGCCGCCGGAGAGCCACCCGGGCCCGTGCCGGTCCGGCGCAAGAAGCATCTGGGACTGCACCTGGGCGGTGCGGTCGCCGTTCTGGCCACCATCAGCGAAGCCGCACGCAACGCCGTGCGTGAGCATCAGGGCCAAGTCATCGGCGCGGTGACGGGAGCCGCTGTCACTGCCGCGACGGTCACCATGGTGACCGTCCAGCCGTGGACCGACGAAGCCAAAAACGGCCCTCCATCCTCCGCACCCACGACGGCCCCTTCGCCCACGTTGTGGCCGCCGCCGACCGCCGCACCGCCACCACCGCCACCACCGCCAGGCAGCACGCCGCCGACGGCCACTCCCTCGCCCCCGCCGAGCGAAACTGGGCCGAGCGCCAGCGCTTCGGGCACACCACACGAGTCTCAAGCATCCCATCGCCGAGCGTGACCCCCACCGGCTCGGTGGTGCCGATAGGGGAGCCGTCACCCACAGGCGGCCAGCCGATTCGCCACCGAATGACGGGGAGCCGGACGGCAGTGGGCCTGGGGCTGCGCCGCCGACCAGCCCAAGCCCCAGCGGCCGGCCCGACCCGCCTGGCCCTATGGGCCCGGACCTCCGCCTGCGGCACCAGCAGCAGAATCCGACGGGCTGTGCATCGGGGCAACAGCGGGGCCCGTCCTGGAAGTCGACGCCTGTCTACTCGGGGTCAAGTGAGTGGCCTCGGGATCTTGGCCTTTCGGAGGCCGCCCTCCAGACATTGCAGCCACTCGTACGGCGTCAGGTTGCCCTTGGACGTGTTGCAGTCCTGGCATGCGGCAGCGAGGTGCTCGCGCGCGTGGGTTCCGCCCCGCGCCCTGGGGATGATGTGGTCGGCATGAGTTACTCGCTCGCCGCAGTAGACGCAGTAGGCGCAGTGAGGATCGTCGGCCAGTATCTGCGCGCGAGCTGCCGCATACGTGCGTTGTTCTTGGTTGCGCTCGCACCGCGCACATTGCTGCTGCCCGTCGGCACAGATGGCGTCCCTTGACGTGGTGTAGCCGATCAAGGTGAGGGGGTGCGCCGGGGGCGTATGCCGATGGGTTTTCGCTC
>NZ_JBNGGG010000034.1:0-137849 GCF_049974585.1 Streptomyces sp. UG1
CGTACGGCCGTCGTGTCCCCGCCGCCCAGGAACAGCTCGGCGACGGGGGCGACGTACGGGTCGAGCTGGGCGCGGCGGGGGGGGGGGGGGGGGCGGGCGGCCCCCCCCCCCCCCCCCCGCTGTTGATCAATCGGCGGTTGGCCTCTCGTCGTCCAAGCCCGTATCGGCTCGTTGGGGGGCAAGGCTGTTCAGCGCGTCTTGTAGTCCTGCGGCGCCCGTGGGGGTGATGTGGCGGCCGTCTACGTCGATCGTCAGTCCGTCTCGGGTTGCTCGAACGACTGCGATTGTTCCTGTGTCCAGTTGGGTGCGGGTTACGCGGATCAAGGTTGTGCCCCCCTGTTGGCATGGCTGACCCATGACTCGAACATATGTCCGAGTCAAAGGCCCGAGTCAGCTTACTCCGCACAACACCGCAGGTCACGCGGGTACCACCCGGAGTGATCGCACTAGTTCGACGCTTGACCACCCTCGGTAAGTTCCTGGGGCAGCTCCCCGGCGGCGTACCGCCTCAGCAGCTCCTCGACCTTGGGCATGTCCTCGCGACCCATGCCGGGGGCGTGCACGACGACGACGGTCGTCTCGTCGGTACTTGCGCCGAACGGGTCGTCGGCGACGAGGCCGCAGTACTGCCGCGAGGCGGCGATGCGCACCTCGCGCTCGGGGCGACCGAGGGCTGCGGCGACGGCGCCGATGACCCCCGGATCAACCATGATCGGCTTGTCGTGGGCTATCCGGTGCAGAGTCGTGTGCCCCACCACGGTGCCCGTCTCGGGGTCGATGGCACGCTCCGCGAGCCTGCGGTACGAGAGCCCCTGCTCTTTCATGCACTGCCGAAGCAGGTCCCCGAACGGGGTGCCCTTGGGGAACGGGGTGTCCTCGGGGCGGGGGGTGCCGGCGTCCGACACGCTCTCATCTCCGTTCTTGTTGCAAAACTCGAACAGTCTCATCTAACCAGCGATCATCGCGATTCGCACACCTGGAACTGCGTTGACGTGCCGTTTCCCCCCACCTACGGTTACGGGTGTTCGAGATGTGCAACAGTCGGACGGGCGCTTTCATGCGCTTTACACCCTTGGCTGTTCGAATTATGGAACACATCGGAAGGGGGAGCCGTGACCACAGCGCACACACCACCGACGACGCCGGCGAGCCCCGAGGACTGGCCGGAGCCGACCGACGAGCAAATCGCGTTGATCCGCCGAATAGTCGCCCCTCTGGTTCATCAGGCACGCGCCGAGCGTGCCGAGCAGCAGTCCGCAGCGTGAGGAGAGAGCAGAGCGTGAGTCAGGTCGAGTTCGTCGGTCCGCCGCCGAAGCAGCGCAACACCAAGCACGCGCGGATCGCCCGCGAGCTGCGGGCGCACCCGAGGGTGTGGGGTGTCGTGCGGAAGCCCGACACTCTGCCGCGCGCTGCCTCCGCTGCTCAGGCGATCCGCGACGCTCGACTGCCGGCCTACGCCCCGGCGGGATCGTTCGAGGCTGTCGCTCGCACGGTCACCGAGGGCGGGCGCACCGAGCACCGTGTCTACGCCCGGTACGTCGGGGGCGAGCAGTGACGACCGCACCCACGGCGGCCGTGACGCCGACCGGCGTCGTCGTCGCCCCTCCCGGTCTCGACCGCGAGCGGTGGCTGGCCGCGCGGCGCACGGGCATCGGCGGCTCGGACATCGTCGCCGTTCTCGGGATGAGCAAGTACACCTCGCCGCTAGAGCTGTACCTCGACAAGACGGGCGAGCTCGGAGACGTGCCGCGCTCCCCCGAGCTGGAAGAGGCGGCGTTCTGGGGGCACCAGCACGAGCCGACCATCGCCCGCGTGTTCGCCGAGCGAACCGGTCTCGGCGTCGTCGAGGGCCCGGGGATGCTCGCTCACGTCGAGCGCCGTTGGATGCTGGCGAACGTCGACCGCTACGTGATCGAGCCGGGCGAGCGGATGGCGTCGAGCCTGCTTGAGATCAAGACGCGGTCCGCGTTCCAGCTCGACGAGTGGCTGCTCAGCGTGCCGGACGGGCCGGCGCTGCAAACGCACTGGTACCTCGCGGTGACCGGCTTCTCGCACGCGCACGTCGCCGCGCTGCTCGGCGGGAACCGTCTGGTCATCCACCGAGTGGAGCGCGACGAGACGCTCGTCGAGCACCTCGTCGCCTTGGTCGGCGAGTTCTGGCAGCGCGTGCTCGACCGCACGCCGCCGCCCGTGGACGGTTCCGAGGCGACCGAGGAACTGCTCGGCCACCTCTACAAGGTCAAGGCCGACGCCGTGACCGTCGCCGATCCGGCCGAGGTGCTGCCGCTGCTGGAACGCCGCCGCGAGCTCAAGGCGCGCGAGACGAGGACCGCCGACGAGCTGCGCGAGGTCGACAACCGTCTGAAGGCCGTTGCCGGCGAGGCCGAGATCGTCAAGGTTCAGGGCCGCGTCGCCTTCACGTGGAAGCAGAACGGGCCGCTCTCGGCGAAACGGTTCGCCGCCGCTCACCCGGAGCTCGCCGCCCAGTACACGCACAGCGTCGACGCGCTCGATACGAAGCGCCTCGCCGCCGAGCACCCCGACGAGTTCCGGGCGCACCGCGCCCGACGCCTCGTCGTTCCGAAGGAGAGCACCGCAGCGTGAGCACCAACCTTGCCGAGCGCGTCGCCGCCCGCCGCAGCCACCCGCCCGCCCGCCAGACCACCCGCGGCGCCGTCGCCCAGCAGCCCAACCTCGTGCAGTTCGTGCAGTCGATGCGCGGCGAGATCGCCCGCGCGCTGCCAGCGCACGTCGCCAACCCCGAGCGCATCGCCCGTATCGCCCTTACCGAGCTGCGCAGGGTCGAGCACCTCGCCGAGTGCACGCAGGAGTCGTTCGGCGGCGCGCTGATGACCTGCGCGCAGCTTGGCCTCGAACCGGGCGGGGCGCTGGGCGAGGCGTACCTGCTGCCGTTCTGGAACAAGCGTGTCCGCGCCTACGAGGTGCAGCTCGTCATCGGCTATCAGGGCATGATCCGTCTGTTCTGGCAGCACCCCGCCGCCGCGGGGCTCGCCGCCCACACTGTCTACGAGAACGACGAGTTCGAGTTCGAGTACGGCCTCGACCCGGTCCTGCGGCACAAGCCGGCCCGGTCCGACCGCGGGCGCCCGACCGACTATTACGCCGTCGCGAAGATGGCGAACGGCGGCTCGGCGTTCGTGGTGATGAGCGTCGAGGACGTCGAGGCGATCCGGCAGCGCAGCAAGTCGCGTGACTCGGGCCCGTGGTCGACGGACTACGACGCGATGGCCCGTAAGACCGTGATCCGGCAGCTTTTCAAGCTGCTGCCCAAGTCGCCCGAGCTCGCCCGCGCCGTCGCGCACGACGAGGGGGTGCGGCGCGACATGTCGCCCGAAGGGCTCGACACGCCGCCGGACTACATCGAGGGCGAGGTCGTCGAGCAGGCGCCCGCCGGCGAGCGGCAGGCCGCAGTCGAGGACGTCCCGGCGGAGTTCGCCGGATGGCCCGAGGCCGCCGAGCCGCCCGCGGCGGGCGGCGAGTGATGGACGGACCGCGTATCGGTTCCCTCTGTTCCGGTTACGGCGGTCTCGACCTGGGCGTGCGGGAAGTGCTCGGCGGCTCGGTGGTCTGGCACTGCGAGATCGACCCGAACGCGGCGGCGATCCTCGCCCATCACTGGCCCGACGTACCGAACCTCGGCGACCTGTCCGCCGTCGACTTCGACCAGGTCGAGCCCGTCGAGGTCCTGACCGCCGGATTCCCCTGCCAAGACGTCAGCCTCGCCGGCCGCCGCGCCGGCATCGCCGAGGGCACCCGCTCCGGTCTGTGGCTGCACGTCGCCCGAGCGATCCAAGCCCTACGCCCCTCCCTGGTGGTGATCGAAAATGTCCGCGGCCTCCTCTCGGCGACGGCGCATAGCAGCGTGGAACCCTGCCCGTGGTGTGTGGGAGACGGAAGCGCTGAGCCTCCTTTGCGAGCACTCGGTGCCGTACTCGGCGACCTGGCCCGCCTCGGGTACGACGCGGAATGGTGTTGCGTACGCGCGTCGGAGATCGGCGCTGCGCACCGTCGCGAGCGGGTGTTCATCGCGGCGCGGCCTGCTACCGACGCCCACGGCGACGTTCGTGCAGGACGCGATCGACCCTGCGGTGTGGCGAGCGCGGCGTGAACGCATGAAGGCCCGGCACCCCGAGATGGGCGACATGGGGCTACCACTCGGGCTCGCCGTCCGACTGCTGCCCACCCCGCGCACGTCGGACACCAACGGCGCCGCCGCCCATGGGGATGGCGGCCCGGACCTTCGAACCGCGGTTTCCCTGCTGCCCACCCCGCAGGCGAGCGAGCACAACGCGAGCCGGGAAACAGCCGAGCAACGGACCGCCACCGGACATCAGGCATACCTGTCGCACGTCATGACCTCGCTCACCACCGCCCGACCATCACCCGAGGACGGCGGTACGGACTGGGGCCAGTACGCCGCCGCCGTCGCGCGCTGGGAGGCGCTCACCCGTCCGACTCCACAGCCTGTGGACGAACACGACCGTCTGAGCGCCGCGTTCGTCGAGTGGCTCATGGGATTGGACGAGGGTCACGTGACCGACGTCGACGGTCTGTCCCGAGGGGCGCGGCTCAAGGCGTTGGGGAACGGTGTGGTCCCCCAACAGGCCGCCGCCGCCCTGCGGTTGCTGCTCGACCGCCTCGACGACGTCCGTCTCGCCGCATGAGGTGCGGCCACTGGGTCGGCGCCGCCCGCCGCCACTGCCGGGCCGTCGACGGCGTCCGCCACTACCTCACCGGCTACCGATGTCCCGCCCATACGCCCGCCGCCCTCGCCGGACGGCCCGAACCCCCCGGATCACCAACCCCGCTTAGGAGACGGACAGTTGAGCCTCGACGCCATGGATTGGGTGTGGACTCAGTCCACAGCCAAGGGCACCGCCCGCATGGTGTTGCTCGCCATCGCCGACAAGTGCCCCCATGACACGTGTACCGCCTACGCCGGTACGACGATGCTCGTGCGACGCACCAACGCCGCCCGCTCGTCCGTCGTGGCCGCGGTCGACAAGCTGCTCGCCAGCGACGAACTGCGCGTCGTCGAGGGCGCCAAGGGGCCCCGCGGAGAGACCGTCTATCACCTGCCGCGCGCCGTCGGACACGTCCGCAGCGCGCTCGACGAGACCCGTCTCGGGGGCCCGGAATCCGGACCGGTACAGAATCCGGACCGGTCCGAGAACCGGACCCCCGGGGGTACGGAAACCGGACCGGAGGGGTACGAAAACCGGACCCCCACCGGTCCGGAATCCGGACCCCAGAACGCAAGAGAACTCAAGCACCAAGCAGAACAGCGGCAGCCGCGCGCGACCCGGTCCCCGCTGATACCCGAACTGCACGCGCTCGGCGACGCGCTCGCCGCCGCCGGTATTCCGGTCCGTTGGTCGCTCGGCCTCGGCGAGCAGCGCGACGTATGGCGCCTCGTCCAGGCGCACGGCGTCGAGGCCCTCGTCGAGCGCGCCGCCGCCCGCACCGCACCCGGCACCGAGGCGAAACCGGCCCGCTACTGGGTCAAGGTCTGGGGCGACCTCGACCGCGCCCCGGCCGCCCGCCCCGGCCCGAACGTCGTTCCCCTGCGATCACCGAACCCCGCCGCCTACACCGACAACCTCGCCGCCGGCCTCGCCCTGCTGCAAGCCCAGAAGGAGGGCACCCCGTGATCGACAACCACATAGCCGCCCTGTTGGCGTACGCCGGCCGCCTCGACTCCCGCGTGCGCCGCACGCTCGCCGACCCGCAGCAGTCCGCCCGCACCATCGCCGACTGGACGACCGCCCTCGCCGACGTACCCGCGACGCTGCCCGACACCGGTTGGGACGCCTCGCAGGCCGTGCGCCGCTACTACGAACAGCGCGGCGCCGACCGGTCCGCGCAGTACCGGCCCGTCGAGCCGCACGACGTACTCGCCGCATGGGCACCGCACCGCGCCGAACTCATGAACCGGCACACCGACCCCGTACCGTCCGCCGACCCCGACGACCCGGCAGCGTGGCGCGAGGAACTGCTCGGCACCCGGGCCGCGGTCGCGACCGGGCACACCCCGCCCGCCCAGTACCGGGCCGAGATCAACCCCGCCGGGCAGAAACGTCTCGCCGCCCTGGTCGCGGGTGTCGGCACCGGGCCGCGCCGGTACATGCCCGAGCACGTCGCACGCGAGCTCGCCCCCTTCCGGCCAGCACAGGCACAGCGCGAGGCCCTCGTCGCCGAGGGACTGCCCGACCCGCTCGGCGCCAAGTGCCCGCACTGCCGCGCCGAGATCGGCAAGCGCTGCCGCAGCGGCTACCGCCGGCACCGGGAGATCAGCGGCGTACACCCCTCCCGCATCGAGGCCGTAGTCGCCCAACTCGGCACGCAGGACGAGCGCGACGAGGCCGAGCGGGTCCGCCTCGCCCGCCTCATGTGCCAGCCACCCGCCCCGCGCGAGAGCCGCGCCCGCCACACCACCGGAGGACACCACCGATGACCCCCGCCGCCGCGCGCGCCTTCATCGCCGCCCACCTGACCGACGAGCTCGACGTGCACCCCCACCTCGCCGCGCTCACCGCACAGAGCCTGTCCGACCGCCTCGCCGCGGACGGATGGGAGATCACCACGACCCGGCACGCGCGACCGGTCGCGCCTCGCGCGCGGGAGACCTCGCGCGCTCGGCGCCTCGTCGCTCGCCTCACCAGCCGTGCCCGTACGAAGGGAGACCCGACCCCATGACGGCCGACGTCGTCGCCGCGCTCGTCGTGCTGCTCGTCGTCGCCTCGGGTCTGCCGCTCGGTCGCCTCGCCTGCCGACGCGACCCCGGGCCCCTGAGACGGCATCCGGCCGACACCCGCGGCGCCTGCCCGCCCGACTGCACCACCTGCACCGCACTGAACGAGGGGGACCGATGAACACCCGCACCCGTACCCGAAGCGACTCCCGTCGGGGGCGCCGTGAGCTGCGCGAGACCGAGCGCGCCGCCCGCCGCGAGGGGCTGCGCCTGCTGCTCGCCCGCGCCGACCGCGGCGTGCTCACCCCCGAGGACTCCGCCGCGCTGCGCGGCTACGTCGAGGCCGAGGTCGCCGAGTGCGAGACGTTCCGGCGCAGCGCCGGCGGACAGCAGGTCGCCGCGATGCGGCTGCACCGCACCCTCACCGCCGCCGACGAGTGCCTCGTCGAAACCGAGGCCGACCGCGACCGCTACGCCGCCCGCCTCGCCCGCGTCGAGCAGCTCGCCGACAAGCTCGCCGCCATCGTGGGCGACGGCGAGCAGCAGCTCGTCGAGGACATCCGGCGCGCGTGCACGGGCGAGGACGAGATCGAGTCCGAGCAGGACGACGAGGAGAGCAGCCGATGAACCGAGCAGCCGCCGCTCGCGAGACGGTCGCGGCCCTGCGCACGATCCGTGAGCAGTGGGCCGAGCTGCTGCTCGCCGTCGAGACCCCGCCCGCCGATATGTGGCCCCCGCGGCAGCTCGCGCACACGCTGCGCGCCGTCGACGACGAGCAGCTCGACGTCGTCGACCGCGCCCCGCTCGTTCTGCGCGAGCACCCGGCGCCGGCCAACCTCGACGCCCTCGACACCGGCCTCGCCGTCGAGCGGATGATCTTCGGTCTCGCCGACACCCTCGCCGCCGCCGTCCAGCGTGGCGAGCAGGGGGCGCAGCGCGACCCGCGGCGCTGGGAGTTCGCCGACCCGGGCGCGGCCGACATCCGGCACGCGCACGGCAGCAGGGCGCACGGCCTGCACTTCGCGTGCGTGTGGGTCGAGGGACGCGTGCTCGACGAGGACACCACCCCCGAGCGGCGGCTCGACGGCACCCTCGCCGCGCCCCCGTTCTCTCCCCTGCCCGAGCACCTATTGCACGAGGCACGGCGCACTGTGCGGATTGCCGAGGGGCGCCTGCTGCGGACGCTCGGCCTCGACGCGCGCAGCACCCCAGTACCGGACCGGGCGTGCCCGTGGTGCGGCGGCGACCTCGACCTGCACACCGCCCCGGACACTGCCCCGAGCGTGACCTGCTCGACCGGCCCCGAGTGCGCCGCGCCCGTGCCGCTCGACGAGCGGGGGCGGCGCGTGTGGGGGTGGGGTGACCTCGTCGCCCTGGTCGCGGCGTTGGAAGCCACCAGCGAGCGTGACGCTCCAGCGCCAGCGGCGTGACACGCGCATAGGGAAGGGCCCCGGGGTGCGCATTCCCCGGGGCCCTTGCGTCGACGGCGCCGTGCACGCGTACACGACACAAGGCGGCGGGAACCCCCGACCTGTTCGGTCAGACCGTCTCAGTGGCTTACAGCCAGGCTAACCACAACTCCGCCCACCAGTCCAAGAATTGGGGTTGCGAGCTCGTCGCCGCGCACCGCCCCGAGCCCCGTCCCCGCAACCACTTGCACCGTTACCCTTCCGTGACCTAATGTGGGTGGCGCCTCCGGCGTGCCCGAAAGCGTTGCCGCCTCACTGGTCGAGCCGATCAACCCCACCGACTTCACGAAGCAACTCGGAAATGTCCGACTGAAGTTGGTGGTACTTGTCCTCGTTGGCCTCGTCGTCGACGAAACTTTGCAGGCTACCGCTCATCTCAAGCCCAAGCGCTTCCACCTCTTCGAAGCCGGCCAAGAGAGCCGCCTGCCACACCTCAGTGTCGTTCGCGGCGTGGAACCTCTCGTCCTTCATGGGCACCATGGACAGGTCTTCGGCCGCGCGCACGTCCAACTCTCCGAAGATCCGAACCAGATGGCGGCGGACCTTTGACCTTTGTCGGGGGTCGACCTCCCAAGCATGCTTGACCATGTCGCAGAGAAACCGCGCCCTCGCTGCGGGCAGCAGAAAGTCGCCCGGATAGGACTTTTGCGACGTGTAGCGGTGCCAGTAGTACGAGAGGTGCGCCCGCAGCTTGACCACCTCGCCTCGAAGCGCCAGTAGCGCCGCAGCGCGAGCCTTGCCGATCTCCTGCCGGTGACTCACGTATGGCGCAAGGAAGTAGGCGGCGGCAGCACCGGCAAGAGCGCCGGTTCCGATCTTGATAACAAGATCCCAAAAAGTGCTCACCGAAGCAGTATGCCGAGTGCCAGCCAGTTGACCCACATCCGCCGAGGAGGTGCGTCACCGTGGCCGAACCGATCACCGACCGCGACCGCGAGGCCGTGCGCCGCCTGCACGCCGAGGGCAAGTCCCGGAACGCCATCGCCCGCGAGATCGGACGCGGCGCCGCCACCGTCTCAAAGATCGCGAACGGGCTCGGCCTCACCTTCGCCGGCGGCGCCCGCGTCGCGGCGGCCACCGAGGCACACCGGGCGGACGCCGCCGCGCGACGCGAGCAGCTCGCCGACGAGGCGCTCGACGGCGCCCTCGGACAGGTCGCCAAGACGACTGCGGCCGAGTCCGCCCGCGATGCCCGCGACCACGCCACCGCCGCCCGCGCCCTTACCGAGGTGCACGCCCGCGTCGCCGAGCTCGCACGCCACACTGGCACAGGGAGCAGCGGCGCCTCGATGCTCGACCGCCTCGCCGACGCCCTGCTCGGGCCGAGCGGGGGTGACCGCCAGGGGGTGTGATGCCCGCGCCGCTCCCCCTGTCCGGCAAGCAACTCCGGAGCATCCGCGAGTCGTTCACCGCGCGCATCTCCATATGGCACGGCAGCGTGCGGTCGGGAAAGACCGTCGCCTCGTTGCTGGCGTTCCTGCTGGCGATCCGGCGCGCGCCGGCAACCGGGTTGATCCTGCTGTGCGGTCGATCGCTGCAAACGATCGAGCGGAACATCATCGAGCCGTTGTCCGACCCCGAGTTGTTCGGGGCGGACGTCGCCTCGGAGATCCGGCACACCCGCGGCGCCACGGTCGCGACGATCCTCGGCCGCACAGTCCATCTGATCGGCGCGAGCGATGCGCGCGCCGAGGGCCGGCTGCGCGGCGCGACTGCCTGCCTGGCTTACGTCGACGAGGCCACCCTCGTACCTGAACCGTTCTTCGTGCAGTTGCTCGCGCGACTGTCCGTACCCGGGGCGAGGCTGCTGTGCACGACGAACCCCGACTCGCCGCGGCACTGGCTGCGTAAGAGCTATCTCGACCGGGCCGGCGAGCTGGACCTCGCCGAATGGCACTTCCGTCTCGCCGACAACCCGAGCTTGTCGCCGGCCTACGTCGCCGCCCTGTCCGCCGAGTACACCGGCCTATGGCGCCGGCGCATGATCGACGGGGCATGGGTCGTCGCCGAGGGCGCGATCTACGACATGTACGACGAGCAGCGGCACGTCGTCGACGAACTGCCGACCATGCGCCGGCACTGGGTCGGCATCGACTACGGCACGACGAATCCGTTCTCCGCAGTGCTGCTCGGCCTCGGCGACGACGACCGGCTGTACGCGTGTGCCGAGTGGCGGTACGACTCCCGCGCGCGGCATCGGCAGATGACCGACGCGCAGTACAGCGCCGCCGTCCGCGGTTGGTTGTCCGAGCTCGGCGTCGAGCCTGAGTGGACGTTCATTGACCCGAGCGCGACGAGCTTCTCGGCGCAGCTCTGGGCCGATGGACACGCGGGAGTCGCACGGGCCGATAACAGCGTGCTCGACGGCATCCGCAGCATGTCGAACGTGCTCGACGCCGGCCTGCTGCTCATCCATCGCTCATGCGAGGGGCTGCTCGACGAGCTGCCCGAGTACGCGTGGTCGGAAGAGGCCGCCGCCCGCGGCGAAGACCAGCCGATCAAAGCGAACGATCACAGCGTCGACGCCGCCCGCTACGTGCTGCACAGCACCGCGCATGAGTGGCGCCACCTGCTGACGCAGGCCGCCTAGTCCCCCAACTACCGCCCCGCCGCCCCTCGATGGCGCCTCGGGGCCGAGCGCGCACCGAAGGGGGGCGAGGCATGTCTGCCAACTGGAGCGACCGTTTCCTCGCGCACGTCGTCGACACCCCCGCCGGCTGCTGGCAATGGACCGGCTACCTGATGCCGAACGGGTACGCCCGCATCTCGATCGCCGGCGAGCGCCAGTACGCGCACCGTGTCGCCTACGAGGCCATGGTCGGGCCGATACCCGAGGGCCTCGTGATCGACCACCTGTGCCGCAACCGCGGGTGCGTCAACCCCGACCACCTCGACGCCGTGACGCAGCGAACCAACGTGCTCCGCGGCGAGTCGCACGCCGCCGCACGGGCGCGGCAAACCGCGTGCATCCGAGGTCACACATTCGACCGCGCCAACACCTACCGGGCCGGCAACGGCACCCGGAAGTGCCGCAAGTGCCGCGCCACCGCGCGCGAGCGAGCTCGACGCAGACAGGGGGTGACGCGTGTCCCTGCCTGACAACGGCGCCCCGTGGCCGCCGCCCCACCTGTCCACGCTGTACCGCGAGATCGCCGTCAATGACGCGTGGTACTCGGGCGACCGCCGCCGGCTCGCCGAGGTCTACCGCACCGAGCGGCAGCGCCGCAGCGACGGCCGGCGCCGACTGTGGGCCCGACACCGCTCGGCCGACCGCACCAAGGGTGACGACGGCCAGCTGCACATCCCTCTCGCCGGCGACATCGCCTCGGCCTCGGCCGAGTTGCTGTTCGCCGAACCCCTCGCGCTCACCGTGGCGGACACCGGCACGCAGGGCCGGCTCGAAGAGATCACCGAGGCCGGCGGACTGGCGAACACGCTCCTTGAGGCCGCCGAGGTCGGTGCCGCGCTCGGCGGAACCTTCCTCCGGGTTACCTGGGATGCCGAGCTTGCCGCCCGTCCGCTGCTCACCGTCATGCACCCCGACCGCGCCCTGCCCGAGTTCTCGTACGGGACGCTGCGCGCCGTGACGTTCTGGCGCGAGCTGCCCGGCAGCGACAACGACACCGTATGGCGCCACCTCGAACGGCACGAGCGAGGCCGCGTCGTCCACGCGCTGTATCAGGGGACGTCCGACCGCATCGGCACCCGCGTGCCGCTCACCGAGCACCCCGATACTGCCGGCCTCGTCGACTCCCTCGACGTCGAGGGCGACACCATCACCACCGGCGTTGACGCGCTCACCGCCGCATACGTGCCCAACGCGTTGCCCAACCGTCGCCACCGCGGCTCGCCGTTCGGACGGTCCGACTACGACGCGCCCCTGCATGACCTCATGGACGCGTTGGACGAGACATGGTCCAGTTGGCTACGCGACATTCGGCTCGCCCGCGCACGCCTGATCGTCCCGGACGCCTACCTACGCGACCACGGCCCCGGCCGCGGCGCCTCGTTCGACGACGACCGGGAAATCTGGGCCGCCCTGTCCATCCCGCCCACCGAGGGCGCCGGCATCACCTTGTCGCAGTTCGCGATCAGGGTCGCCGAGCATCAGGCGACGTCCGACGCGATCGTGCGCCAGGCCGTACAGTCGGCCGGCTACTCGCCAGCGACGTTCGGCATGGATGATCAGGGCGCGGTGACTGCGACCGAGGTCAAGGCCCGGATGCGGCGCAGCATGACCACCCGCGAGAAGAAGTCGCGCTACTGGGCGCCTGCCCTCGCCGACATTCTGCACGTGGCGCTCATGCTCGACCGCCAGCTGTTCACTCCCTCGCTCGTCGTCGAGCGGCCCCGTGTGGTGTTTGGGGAGGGGGTGAGCGAGGACCCGACGAGCGTCGCCCAAACTCTGTCGCTTCTTACACAGGCGCAGGCCGTGAGCGTCGACACGCGAGTGCGCATCCTGCACCCCGATTGGGACGACGACGCCGTGCAGGCCGAGGTCGACCGCATCCTCGTCGAGACCGGAACGGCCGTGCCCGATCCCATGCAGGCCGGTGCACTTCCATGAGCGCACTATCGACGTTTCGCCACCTTCGAAATAAGGTGATCAAGATGGTTCGATTCATTTTCTACATGCTGGGCTAGGTTCTGCGCCATCTCCAGCCCGCGAACAAGCCGACTTTCTAGGAGCTCAACAGACGGCACATCGGACTTGTCCATCACCGTCACGCTAAAAACCGAAGCCTGCTGCGGCGCATTTCGATACCACGTCGACCATGCGCGAGCCGATATCTCCAACCTGAATGTTTCCGATTCATAGGTGGCGGTCGGCTGGGTAACCAAAGATGCGGTCACCTCCCTGTAGAGGTGATCCTCGGGATCGTGGTCACGGAGAATCCATATGCGATGATCACCATCCCACCCCAAAATCGGCTTTCGGAGCTGCGGAGACCTGTCGACAACGCCCCTGGCCGCTTCATCCATGGCATTCGCCGTCGCGTCTATCAGCTCACTCGTCGTCATTACGTATCTCCACAGGACTTGAGGGGGTAGACGGCCCTAGCAAGCGAGACAGGCAGCGGGTCAGGAGAGTAGAACTCTATCGCCCCACCGGGCCACGGCGGAACCATCCCCTTGGAGGTGCCGGGACCCCACAACTCTTCAATTTCTTCCGCGAAGACCGTTATGCATAGATCTCGACCAGAATTCAAACCCAGGTTATATGGCGCGACACATCCGCCATAAGGGGATGGCGTGAGCCAGACTCCGCGCCCCGGAAGCCCAATCCGCGCGGTCTTGTATATCGAATCCAGATGGACCCCAAGCGTGTAATGAAGCAGGTGAGGTCCGAATATTTCGGCGACTTGTAGGCCGGAAATCGAATCGACGCCCTGTCTCCACAATTCTTCGGCCGGTTCATCGTCAACGTTCAGCTTTCCGGTCAGCCGGAGCACATCAATTTCTCTGGCCAGAGAGTCTGCACGGTTCATTACGTGACCTCCACGCGCTCAGCTTCCAGGCTACGCCCGCGCCGAACACCTTTCTCGCCGAGTCAGAAGCTCCGTGATCTCTTCCCGCGCTGATCACCACCGACCAGCGTGCCTGGGCTTACAGGGGGTGGGGATGCCCATTCACCCTGGCCTCGTCGAGGACCTGTCCGCCGGCGTCCGCAGCCTGTACGAGGACGCCGAGCAGCGGCTGCTCGGGATCATCGCTCGACAGCTCGCCGACGGGTACGAGGCCCCAGGGTGGGCGGTGGCCAAGCTCGCCGACATCCAGCCGCTACGGCGCGCGGCGCAGCAGGTCGTCGACGTTCTCTCGACTGCCGTCGACCTTGAGGTGTGGGACGTGGTCGCCGAGGCGTACAACGTCGGGGCGCAGGCCGGCCTCGCCGAGCTCGGCGCCCTGGGTGACGACGACGCCCGGCGGATCGCCGAGACGACGCCGGCGACGCGCGCCGTCGACCGGCTCGCTCAGGAAACGGTCGACCTCGTCACCGAGACGCACCGCGGCATCCTCCGCGGCGTCGAGGATGGGTACCGGCAGGTGATCGCCGAGGTAGCGGCAACGCCGCTGCTCGGCATCGACACCCGCCGTCAGGCCACGCAGCGCGCGATGGAACGGTTCGCTGACCGCGGGTTCCGCACGTTCGTCGACCGTTCCGGGCGCGCGTGGCAGATGACCTCTTACGCCGAAATGGCCACCCGTACCGCGCTCGGGCGAGCCGCCGTCGAAGGGCACACCGACCGACTGCGCGCGACTGGCCTCGACCTCGTCATCGTCTCCAACGCCCCGCACGAATGCCCGCTCTGCAAACCGTTCGAGGGCAAGGTGCTGTCGATCGACGGCCCCGACGGGCCGCGCGATGTCACCGTCGAGCACGCCACCGAGGACGGCCGCACCGTACGCGTGCACGTCGCCGGCTCGCTCAACGAGGCTCGGGCCCGAGGCTTTCAGCATCCCAACTGCCGGCACAGCGTTGCCGCGTACCTCCCGGGTGTGACCCGAGTTCCCGAGGACGCGTCCGAGGACCCCGACGGGTACGAGGCGACGCAGAAGCAGCGCGCCATCGAACGCAACATCAGGAAATGGAAGAAGCGCGCCGCCGCCGCTCTCACGCCCGAGGCGAAGAAGGCGGCCGAGGCTCGCGTGCGCGCGTGGCAGGGACGGATGCGCGGACACCTCTCCGACCATCCCGAGCTCATCCGCCAGCGCGAGCGCGAGCAACTCGGCGCTGGCAACCTCCCTCCGGACACCGGCACCGCCGGCCGGCCCGGCACCCCGACCGGCCCCGGCTCGGACGTGTTCGAGGCCGCGCGCGTCCGCGGCGGCGACGAGCGGACGCTGCCCGAGCTCACCGACGAGCAGCTCGGCGCCGCCATCCGACCCGGTGTCCTCGATCAGCGCGACCTCGACCGCATCGAGGCCGAGGCCGACCAACGCGACGAGGCCGAGCTGCTCTCACGTCTGCGCCCCGACGGCACGCGGCTCGCCGAGCCGCTTACGCAGTTCAGCGACGACGAGCTCGCCCGAGCATTCCCGCACCTGGGCGACGACGAGCTGCTGCGCGTCATGGCCGAGCTCGACCGGCGCGACGTCGACGCCGCCCTGCCAGCCGCCCGCCGCGACCTGATCGGCCTATCCGACCGCGAGCTCGCCGCCCGAGCCCGCAACGTCGACGAGGCCGAGCGCGTCGAGATCGCCGCCGAGGCCAACCGGCGCCGGCTGCTCGCCAAGGTCTTCCCCGACGGCCGGCTCGCCGAGGACCTGTCCACGGTCGGTGACGACGTCCTCGGGTGGGCGATCCGGTACGCGACACCCGAGGACGTCGAGCGGATCGCCGACGAGCTCGACCGCCGGTACCCGCCCGCTCCGCTCCCGGAAGCGGTCGGCGCGCACACCGTCGAGGGGCAGCTCGCCGACCGGGCCGCCATCAATGAGGCCCTCGCGCCGGCCGAAGAACCTGACGCGTGGAACGGGCTGTCCGTGGACTGGTACGCCGGCATGTCCGCAACGGAACGATGGATCGCCGAGCGCGAGTACGCCGACTTGCAGATGCGCACCGCGTACACCCGCGAGCAGATACGGGAGATGTACCGCGAGCACGTGTGGGCGCAGTATCTCGCCGCCGAGGACGCCACGAACGGCTACCTTCTCAACCGCAAGGCACGCGCGGCCGGCGTGGACCCGGCAACGCTGTTCAGTGGGCCGGCGCACATCGCGTATGCCCGAGCGAGCGAGGACCTGAAACGGTGGTGGCAGGATCACCCGCGCCTTACGCTCGCCGAGTACACAGAGCAGCTCACCGGCGTGAGGAACGCCGCCGCGGACACCGCGCGCAAGTCGCGTGATGACCAGCAGAACCGACTCTAAGGGGGGCAGCAGTGGGCAGTCGTGGCGAGCTCGCCCGAGCCATCAACGCCGGCGCCGAGGCCGGCCGCAACGGCGCCCCTGTCACCTCGTGCCCGTACCCGGCGGGCGACCTACGCCGCTCGGCATGGGTGCGCGGATACGCCGGCGCGCGACCGCTTCCGGACGAGTCCGCCGACTAGGCGCTCGACCGCCCCACCTCTTCAAGGGCCCGCCACTTGGCGGGCCCATTTTCATGCCCACACACCCCCCGAAGGACGGATCACGCATGTCCGAACCCACCCCGACACCCGCCCCGGCGCCGAGCAGTGAGGCACCCCCGACCCCGGCCTCGACGCCCCCGGCACCATCCGCGCCGGCCGTTCCTCCGGCGCCAGCCCCGGCGCCTGCGGTCGACCCGGCGGCCGAGCAGCGCGCCACCGAGGCCGAGCAGGCAGCGCAGCGCGCGCAGGCCGAGCGCGACGACCTGCTCGCCGCACTGCGCAGCGTGCTCGACCCGAACGGCGCGGCCGGCGAGCAGGACCCCGCCAAGCTCGCCGAGCAGGCCGCCACCGAGCGCGACGCCGCCCTCGCCGAGGCCCGACAGCTCCGGGTCGAGCTCGCCGCCCATCAGGCCGCGCACAAGGCCGGCGCCGACCCCGCGCGGCTGCTCGACTCCCGCGCGGTCGAGAAGCAGCTCGCCGCCCTCGACCCGACCGACCCGAAGTTCGCCGAGCGGCTCGACGCCGTGATCGCTGCCGCGGTCGAGGCGAACCCGCTGCTGCGCGCCGAGGCCACCGCGCCGGCCCCGCCCAAGGGGGGCGCCGACTTCACCCCGGGCGCCCCGCAGACGGTCACCCCCGAGCAGTTCGCCCGCATGACCTACACGCAGCGCGTGGAACTCCACCAGTCCGACCCCGACCTGTACCGGCAGCTCTCTGCCGCGTCCGAGTAAGGAGGCCGCCGCATGGCGACCGGAAAGACCACCGCGGCACAGATGATCGTGCCGGACGTCTGGGCCGACATGGTCCAAGGCAAGTTCAAGGGGAAGTTGGTCATCGGCACCATGGCCGTGAACGACTCCACCCTCGAAGGCAAGCCCGGCGACTCCGTGAACTTCCCCAAGTGGAAGGCCCTTACCGAGGCCGAGGACCTCACCGAGGGCACGCCGATGACCCCCGAGCAGCTCGGTACCGACCCGGGCAACTCGGCCACGATCAAGGAAGCCGGCAAGGCGGTCGAGATCACCGATAAGGCGAGACTCGTCGCGTTCGGCGACCCGTTCGCCGAGACGCAGCGGCAGCTCGGCGTACTGATCGCCCGGAAGATCGACAAGGACCTCACCGCCGCGGCCGAGGCCCCCGGCGTAATCACCGTGAACGCCGCGACGGAGCCCCTGTCGTGGAACGTGCTGGTCGACGGCATCGCGAAGTTCGGGGACGAGTGGGAGCCGGAGAACATGGCCGGCCTCGTGATTCACTCGCTCCAGCGCGCGAGCATCTACAAGGACCCCAACTTCATCAGCGCCGACAAGTTCGGCACCGGCGCCGTGATCCCCCGCGGCGTTATCGGGCAGATCGGCGGCGTGAACGTGTACGTCTCCGACCGCGTCACCACCACCCCGGGCGACGGAACCAACCCCGCCACGTACAACGCGCTGATGATCCGGCGCGGCTCGCTCGGGCTGCTCTACAAGCGCCGGCCGGTCGTCGAGACCGACCGCGACATTCTCGCGCGCACCACGGTGGTCACGACCCACGTGCACTACGCGACGCACCGACTCGACGACGAGGGAATCGTCGTGATCAGGACGAAGGGGGCGGCGTGATGATGCTCCGCCGCTACCACCGCGGAAACGATCCGTCGGAGGACGAGGACGAGCAGCCGACAACGGAAGACGAGCAGACGGACGGGCCGCCGGCGAAGAAGCCGACGGCCCGTTCTGCTGCCCGCGGCAAGCCAAGGGGGTGATCGTGGCTCGGCAGCCCTACGCCACCCCCGAGCAGCTCGCCGCATGGCTCGGCCGGCCTGCACCGGCGGACGCCGAGCGGCTGCTCGCACGGGCCGGCGAGGACGTCGACTCGGCTCTGCTCACCGCTGTGTACCCGGTCGACGAGGACGGCGACCCGCTCGACGCCGACGTGCGCGCCGCCCTCGCCGACGCCACCTGCGCACAGGTTGAGTACCAACTCGCCGGAGGCGACGACGGCACCGGCGCGGCCGGACAGTGGGACTCCGTGTCGATCGGGCCTGTCAGCCTGTCCGGGCGCGGCCGGCGCGCCTCGGCGACGGCCGGCGTCGACCTGGCCCCGCGCGCCGAGCGCGCGCTGCGACGGGCCGGCCTCACACCGGGGCGGGTGTTCCCATGGTGACCCGCGTTCCCGAGGTCCTGCTGCGCCACCGCATCCGGATCGAGCCGTACGCCGGCGACTCGGCGTACGGGCCCACCTACCGGCCGGCGATCGAGGACGTGCCGGCCCTCGTCGACCCCTCGCCGCGCCTCGTACGCGCCCCGGACGGGCGCGACGTCACCGCTACGGCGACGTTCATCGCTGGCCCCGAACTCGACTGTCCGCCCGGCTCGCGCGTGACCCTGCCCGACGGCCGCACCACAACCGCGCTCACCGTCGCCCACCACACCGCCCCGGACCTCCCGGTGCCTGCCTGTACGGAGGTGAGCTGCGAGTGAGCCGTGCCCGTACCCGCATCCGATGGAACGGCGCCGCAGTCCTCGGCCGCGCCCGCGCCGGCGCCGCGCGCGGACTGCGCCTCGGCGCCGAGCACCTGCTCGCCGAGTCCCGAACCGAGGTCCCGATCGCCGAGGGCACCCTCGAACGCTCCGGGACCGCCACCGTCGACGAGCGCGACCTCGTCGCTGGCGTCAGCTACGACACCCCGTATGCCGCGCGCGTGCACGAGGACCTCACCGCCCGGCACTCCCCGGGCCGTAAGGCCAAGTTCCTTGAGGACCCGGCCAACCGCGAGGCCGGCGCCATCGGCGAGTTGATCGCCGCCGAGGTCCGACGGGCGATGCGTGGCTGACCTGCTCGACGGCGTCGCCCGCTACCTCGACGAGCTCGGGCTGCTCGCCTACGACCCCGCCGGCACGAGCGGCGACACGTTCATCGAGACTCTGCCACCCGAGCCAGCCGAAGCGGTCGGCCTGTGGCTCTACGGGGCCGGCGAGCAGGACGCCCGCAACGGCTACGACACCCGATCACTTCAGGTACGCGTGCGCGGCACCGCGGACCCGCGCACCTCGCGCCGCCGCGCCGAGGCCCTGTACGGCGCGCTGCACGGACTCGCCGGCCTCGAACTGCCCGACGGGACATGGCTCGTGCTCGCCGTCGCGCAGGCGCCGGCTCCGATTGGCACCGATGCCTCGGGCCGGCACGAGCACACGGTGAACGTCCGCCTCGACGTGGCCAACCCCACCACCCACAGACCCGATTAGGAGGTGTCCCCATGGCCGCGAACAGTCGGCCCATTGACGCCCGCGGTTGGCTGTTCGAGATCCTCGACGCCAACGCACAGACCGAGACGTGGCTGCCGATCGCCGGACTCACCAGCTTTACCCACAACCCTGGGGAAAACGAGGAGACGGCCGAGACGACCGCGTTCGACTCGGAGGGGTATTACGAGCAGGACGTGATGCAGCGGGGCGCCACCCTCGAAATCGAGGGGCAGTACCGCATCAACCCCACCACCAAGGCTCGCGACGTCGGGCAGGCGTACGTCGACGAGGTTTGGGCGCACCGCCTCGGTATCGACTCGCACAACAAGGTGCGTTGGCGCCACAACAGCCAAACGCAGTGGGTCATCTGGGACGCCACCATGACCCCGGGCGAGCAGGGCGGCGAGACCAACGACAAGACCTCATGGTCGGCGACGATCACCAGGAGCGGCAAGCCGACGTCGGCCCCGGTATCCGGCGGTACGACCGTGACGGCACTGGCGAGCAAGTCGGGGGGTGACGCGTGAGCGACTCCCCCGAGCAGCTCGTCGAGGTCGAGTCCGCAGACTTCGATGCGTTCTTCGCCGAGCAGGCCCCCGCCCGGCCCCGGGTGACGTTCACCCTGTACGGGCGCGAGTACACCCTGCCCGACTCCCTGCCGCTGCTGTTCACGCTCAAGATGGAGCAGGTACAGCACAGCTCGGACCCCGAGGACGTGCGCGCCATGCTCGCGACGCTGTTCGGCGAGGGAGCCCTCGACACGTGGGCCGAACGCGGGATGACCGACCGTCAGCTCGGCGTCGTGCTGATTTACTCCGCCGCCAACGTCCGCCGGCCTGGCTCGATGACCATGCAGCGCGCCGCCGAGCTGCACGACGAGCAGGAAGCCGCCAAGGAGGGAAAAGCGGCGCCGGCCCCGAACCGAGCCGCCCGTCGGGCGAGCAAGAAGAAGGGCAGGCCGGCGCGTTCTGGCGCGCGGTCCTAACCCACTGGCCCGCGGTCGAGGCTGACCTCGCCCGCGAGTACGGCCTCACCGCCGCGCAGCTCGCCGCCCTGTCCACCCGCCGATTCCTCGTCCTCGTCGCCGGACTGCCGGCCGAGGCCAAGTTCGCCCGCGCGTGGGCCCGTACGCCCCGCGAGGTCGACGACCCGGCGGAGATCGCAGCAATCACCGGCCTACCGGCCGGCCCGGCCGATGGGGGGTGATCTGCTGTGGCGCTCACCGTGGCCGAGCTGCTCGCGACGATCGACGTCGACGACACCGGCGCCGAGCAGGGCCTCGCGCGCGCCGAGCAAAGCGTCGTCGCCGCGGCCGAGGCCATCACCGCCGAGGCCGCCCGAGCCGGCGACCGCGCCGGACAGCAGCTCGGCGAGGGGCTCGCCGACGGTGCCGAGGACGGAGCCGATCAGGCCAGCGGCCGACTGCGCGACAAGCTGAGCGCGTTCGGGTGGGCCGCCCTCGGCGCGACCGTCGGCGCGGCTCTGCTCGGCGGAGTCACGAAAGCACTCGACGAGCAGAAGTCGAACAGCCTCCTCGCCGCGCAGCTCGGCGCCGACCCGGCACAGGCAAAACGGCTCGGCCAGGCGGCCGGCACCCTCTACAGCAAGGGGTACACGGACTCAGTCGCCGACGCCAACGAGGCGTTGAAGGCCCTGTGGCAGCAGGGCCTCGTACCCGCGGACGCGACGCAGAAGGAGCTCGAAAAGGTAGGCGGTCGCCTCTCCCAGGTCGCGCAGATCATGGGCGAGGAAGTCGGCCCCACCTCGGCCGCGGTTGGCCAAATGCTCAAAACGGGAATGGCGGCGAACGCTGAGGAAGCGTTCGACATCCTCGTTAAGGGAACACAGAACGGAGCGAACAAGGCCGAGGATCTGCTAGACGTCTTCGGCGAATACGGAACACAGTTCCGTGACCTGGGGGTCAACGGAAAGCAAGCGATGGGCCTCATTCAGCAGGGGCTCAACGCGGGCGCGCGCGACGCCGATATCGTCGCTGACGCGTTCAAAGAACTGAATATCCGAGTCAAGGACGGCTCGGCGGCCGAGGGGCTGAAGGCGCTTGGACTGAACGCGGACCAAATGGCCGCGGCGTTCACCAAGGGTGGTCCGGCCGCAAATGCGGCGCTCGATCAGATCATGGACCGCCTACGGGCGGTAAAGGACCCGACCGAGCGCTCGCGTCTGGCCGTTCAATTGCTGGGCACGCAGGCCGAGGACCTCGCCGGCGCCCTTTTCGCGCTCGACCCGTCCTCGGCTGTTGACGCGCTCGGCAAGGTCGATGGTGCCGCCAAGCGCGCCGGCGACACCATGCGGGATAACGCCGCGACACGCGTCACGGAACTGTCCCGCACTCTTGAGCACGGCTTTGTGAGCGTCGTCGGCAACTTCGTCGTACCGGCACTGTCTGCCGCGGCCGAAGGAGCGATCGCCGTTGGCTCAGCGTTCGCGACCGGCGCGGAGTTCGTTTCCGAGCACGGCGTCGCGTTCGGCATCGTCGCCGGCATCATCACGCTCGTCATGCTGCCGGCGCTGATCGGCCTTGCCACGCAGGCGTACACGACGTCGGTCGCCACCGTAACGAGCTGGGCGACGCAGACCGCCGCCAGCATCACCGCGGCAGCTCGGTTCGTAGCCACGAACGCCGTGATCGTCGCCGGCTGGCTCGCGCAAGGCGTAGCAGCAGGCGGCGCGGCGCTGCGGGTGGTGGGCGCATGGGTGCTCATGGGTACGCAGTCGCTCATACAGGCCGCGCGCATGGCCGCGGCCTGGCTGATCGCAATGGGCCCCGTCGCCCTCGTGATCGCCGCGGTTGTGGGTCTCGTCGCGTTGATCGTCGCCAACTGGGACACGATCCGCGACGCAACGCTCGCTGCCTGGGACTGGATTTGGGAAAAGATCAAGTGGGTTGGCGAGAAACTCGTCGAGTTCTTCCTCAACTTCACTTTGGTTGGCTTGATCATCAAACATTGGGATTCCATAAAATCGGGAACCTTGCGCGTCTGGAATGCGACGGTTGACTTCGTAAAGGGAATCCCCGGAAAGCTCCTCTCCTTCTTTCTCAACTTCACTTTGATCGGGCTGATTATCAAGCATTGGCAGTCGATCAAGGATGGAACGAGGAAGAAAGCGGGCGAGATGCTCGCTTACGTTCGCGGCTTGCCGGGCCAGATCGCCGGATTCTTCGGCAACTTCGGATCGATGCTGTACGACAAAGGGAAGGACCTAATCCGAGGTCTCCTAAACGGCGTCCGAAGTATGGGAACGTGGCTGAAAAACCAGCTAATTTCGTTCGCGAAAAACATGATCCCGGGGCCAATCGCCAAAGCACTTGGCATCAATTCACCGTCACGCGTGATGGCGCGGGACATCGGCCGTTGGATTCCCGCCGGCGTCGTCAAGGGTATTCGCTCCGGGCAGGGCGCGGTCGACCGCACCATGCGCACGCTCATCCCCTCACCGAGGATGCCGGCCCTTACCCCGGCCGGAGCTGCGGCGTACGACTCGCAGGGGCCGCTCGGCCTCGCCGCGCCGGCCGGCCCCACGGTGCGCATCGAGCATTGGCACGCTGCGAGCACCGGCACGCCCGAACAGAACGCCGCCGCGCTCGCCTGGCACATGAAACAGAGGGGGTGAGGCATGGCCGCGGGCGACCGCGTCACCACCCCAGGGCATATCCAATACGGCGACGAGCTGCTGCTCGGCCCCGGTACCCCGTTCCGGTGGCGCTCTTTGTCGGGCTGGGAAGAACTCCCCGCCCTGGACTCCGGGAGCGTCAACCGCAGTGATGCGCACGGAAGTTATCCCGGGCGCCTGCTCGCTCAGCCGCGCATGATCACCGTCGACGACGTGATCGTGCGCGCGCCGGCCGCCACGATCGGGACCACGCTGAGCGCGCTGAACGCCGCGACGCCGGTCGTCGACGCCGAGCTGCCGCTCGTCGTGTGGCTGGACGAGCGCGGACCGCTGCTCGCCGGCGCCCGCGTCGTCCGCCGCGCCGTGCCTGTTGGCATCGGCTTCCGGGTCGGCACCATCACGGGTGCCGCTATCCAGTGGGAGGCATCCGACCCACGCCGGTACGCGCTCGTCGAGCAACAGGTCGAGACCCGATTGCCCATGGCCGAGGCCGGCCTCGACTGGCACCTCGACCCCGGGCCCGAGCACCTCGCGTACCCGCTCGTGTTCGGCGAACCAGGAAGTACCGGAACGGTCGTCGCCCGTAACGAGGGCGACGCGCTCACGCACCCGCTGATCAGCTTCCGCGGCCCCGTGGCGCTGCCCTCGATCACCAATCTCCGCACCGGCGACGTCCTCGAATACGACATCGAGCTCGCCGCCGACGACACGCTGCTCGTCGACACCGCGGCCGGCACGGTGACCCTGAACCGCACCGCGAGCCGGCTCTACACCGCGACCGCGCGCAGCGTCCCGGAGAACACGTTCACCCTCGCCCCCGGCACGGCGTCGCTGTCCTTCCGCGCCGCCCCTGGGTCCGTCGACCCGCGCGCCTCGTGCTCGATCAGGTGGCGCTCGGCCTACTGGTAAGGAGGTGACCGCCCTGTGACCGTGCGCGCCGGATGGTTGCTGCCGGCGGGGCAGACCCGCGAAGACACGCGCCTCGTACCCCTGGGGACTATGGCGCCCGAGACCGCCATGACGAGCCGCGACGGCGTGATCGCCGGCGGCGACCCCTTCGCCGCGACCGGGGTCACCGCCATGCAGGTGCAGATCGGCACCGGCCGCGCCATCGTGCAGGGGACCACCGCTCAAGGTGCCTACCCGGTTGCGATCACCAGTCCCGAAACTCTGACACTCGTTGAAGGTAACGCGCAGTACGCCCGGATCGACTCGGTAGTGCTGCACGTGTCCGACGGGCTATACGACACCAGCGAGCAGACCGCGGTCGCTGTTGAGGTCATCCAAGGGGAACCGAGGGCGACGCCGACCGCCCCCACGCTGCCGGCCGGCACGCTGCGGCTGTGGGACATCACCGTGCCAGCCGGCGCCTCGGCCGGCACGGGCGGGATCACGTGGGCAAGCGCGCTCGCCGATCGCCGGCGGTACACCGCCTCGTACGGCGGGATCATCCCCCGCGGGTGGGGACTGTCGTTCGCCGGCGCTTACCCGGGCCAGTACCGCGACAACGGGGCTGGCCTCGATCGCTGGGACGGTACTGCCTGGCAGCCCCTCGAACCGTCCGTCGGGTGGACTGCGGTAACGCTCGCCGCAGGGTTCTCGAACAGCGGCAACGCGCAGGGCACCGTGCGATACCGACGCATCACGCTCGCCGGCGTTCCGTTCCTCCAGCTCCGCGGCGGCGTGTCCTGGGCGACGTCCGGCTCGATCCCCAACTCGGGAAACCTGCTCGCCTCGGTGCTGCCGGCGAACTGCCGGCCGGCCGCGCTCACGTCCCTACCCATCGCAGCCGGCGGCGTCGACATCAAGCTCGACGCGCAGACGTCCGGACAACTGCGACTCATCAGCAGCTCGGGAGTAACCACCTGGGCCGCCCTGTCCGGAGTGCAGTACCCGCTCGACGCGTAAAGGGGGGTGAGCCTTGCCCGCTCCCACGTACCGGGCGCTGCTGTGCGACCTGCGAAGCGATCAGGTCCTCGACGCGCTGCCGATCAGCGACGTGTCCCTCGACGACTACATCGGCAAGGTAGGCGCCGCCTCGGCGACGATCCCTCTACCGAACCGGGAGCTCGCCGCCCGCGCACGGGCGGCTGTGGTCCCGGGCCGTACCGCCCTGTGGATCGAGCGCGGGCCCGAGCTGTGGTGGGGCGGCGTGCTGTGGACAGCCAACCTCGCGAGCGATGACCGCGGCTTTCTCGGCCTTCAGGTACAGGCTGGCGGGTGGGCGAGCTACCTCGATCACCGCGTGCTGTTCCACACCCAAGAGGCCAAGCAGACCGATCAATTCGACCTCGTCCGCGCGCTACTCGACTACGTCGCCAGCCTGCCCGGGGGCGACATCGGCATCGAGTACGACCCTGAGCTTTCCGGAGTGGTGCGCGACCGTACGTTCAGCCGCTACGACCAGCCACGCATTAGAGAACTGATCGACCAACTCGGCGCAGTCGAGAACGGTTTCGAGTGGCGCATCGCAAGCCACCGCGACCCCGGCAGCGGCCGGCGCATCAAGCGACTACAGCTCGGCTCACCAACCATCCGGGCTGGCACATCCGAGATCGTGCTCGACCACCCGGGCCCCGTGCTGGCCTACGGGTGGCCGATCGACGCCACCGTGCAGGCGAATGTGTGGCAAACGCGAGGCGCGAGCGACAACCGCAACCAGGCGCAGGAATCCGTACCCCTCATGTCCGAGCTCCTCGTCGCCGACGACGAACTCGCCGCCGGCTGGCCACGGCTGGACGGCACCTCGGACTACTCCACCGTTACCGAGACGGCCACCCTCGCCGCCCACGCACGGGCAGACCTCGCCGCTTCGCTGCACCCCCGCACCATCCCCGAGGTAACCGTCGCGCTCGACCGCGTCGCCCTGTCGCCGGCACTGCTCGGCGCGACGATCCGACTCCGCATTCGCGATCTGTGGTGGGCCGAGGGCCTCGACGAGCGATACCGCGTCGTCGGCCTCGCGATCTCTCCACCCCTGCGCGGCCGGCCCGAAACCGCCCGCCTGTACTTGGAGGCTGCCTAGTGGCTGCGATCCCACAAGACCTACTCGACCGAATCCGCGAGCTCGAACGCAAGGTGCGCGAGCTCGCCGGCCGCTCACAGATCCGACCCGCCCTTACCGAGGTCCTGCACGGCGACATCATCATCGGTGAGGGCGGACAGCTCATCGCCCAGACCCCCGCCGGGCAGCGCACGTTCATCGTCGGCCAGACACCGCAAGGAGACTGGGGCGTCGGCATCGGACGCGAGAACGGCACCGCGGCTCTGACCGTCGGCGACGATGTCGCGACCGACCGGCAAATGATTCGCATGTGGTCGCGTGATCGGGACTCCCCCGACCGCGTCCTCGTCATGGACGACTTTTACAGCGATCGATTCCTCGGCCGGCCATGGCTGCCGTTCCCCATGTACCCGACCCCCAATTCGGCCATGCAGGGCACGACGTCATGGCAGTACGCATGGATTGGGCGCGGCCCCGCACAGAACGCGGTCGCCGTCCTCAACTTCTCCACCATCTCCAGCGCCGGCGGCGAGGTACGCGTCAACTACGCGAGACCGGGCGGCACCACGCAGACCCTCGGAACGTGGACCGTGCCGAGCGGCTCGACGTGGCTCAACAAGACCATCACTCAGCCGCTCGACGGGGCCGAGTGGGGGCAGGACGTCGTGTTTCAGATCGAGCACCGCAACAGCAGTTCAACGGGCGCCATCGAGACCCGCATGTTCTCCGCCTACACGCGTAACACCTTCACCGCCGACGAGGCGCCCGACGTGCCCACGCGCACCGCCGCCGCGGCTGCCGTCGCGTTCGAGGCCGGCGCGGACATCTCCACCGATCAGCGAGAGGAGGGGCCCGCCGACAGTGCTGCCTGAGTCCATCCCCACCGTTACGGTTCGCGCGCGCTTCCTGTCACCGGACGGCCGCCCCCTGTCGGGGTCGTGCGTCTTCCGCGCGCCGAGTCAGGTCACGTTCCCGCAAGCCGACGTGATCCTCGGTGGCCCGGTCGTTGCCCAGCTCGACGCACAGGGCGCGATCGAGGTCACGCTGCCAGCAACCGACGCGCCGGGCATGGACCCGGCCGACTGGTCGTACACCGTCACTGAGCAGCTCGCCGGTATCCAGCCCGGCCGCTCGTACGCGCTGCTGCTGCCGGCCGAGCAGCCCGAGGTCGACCTCGCCGACGTCGCCCCGCGCGACCCGAGCAAACCGCAATACGTCGCCGTGCGGGGCGCCTCGGCGTACGAGGTCGCCGTCGCCGAGGGATTCGCCGGCACCGAGCAGCAGTGGCTCGTCTCCCTCGTAGGCCCCGCCGGCGCCAAGGGTGATCCGGGCCCCATCGGTCCCACCGGACCGCAGGGACCGGCCGGCCCCACCGGTGGGCAGGGTGCGCAGGGCCCCGTCGGACCCATCGGCCCGCAGGGGCCGGCTGGCCCCACGGGAGCCACCGGGCCGGCCGGCCCCACCGGTCCGGCCGGCGTCGTCCAGTCCGTCAACGGCAAGTCGCAGGCCGACGTCGTCCTCGCCGCGGCCGACGTCGGAGCGATCCCCTCGACCGCGGCCGGCGCCGCCGGGGGTGTGGCGCAGCTCGACGCGTCCGGGAAGGTTCCCGCCGCCCAGCTCCCGGAGTCCTCGGGTGGGGGCGCCGTCGAGTCCGTCAACGGGTACACCGGCGTCGTCACCCTCACCGCGGCGGACGTGGGCGCGGCGACCGCCTCGCACACCCACACCGCCGCGCAGGTGGGCGCCCTCGCGACGACCACCCGGGGAGCCGCAAACGGCGTCGCGTCCCTCGACGCGTCCACCCGTATCCCCGTCGCACAGCTCCCCACCGTCGTCCCTCGGAACGTGTGGACACCGCAGGCCCTCGGATTCGCGGCCTGGTCGTGCGACCCCGCGCACGTCAGCAACCCGACCACGACCAAGGCCGCGGTACTCCAGCGCGTCTACATGAGCGGTATCAACATCACGGAGAGCACCCAGGTAAACCGGGTGGTGATCTTCGCGCGAGGGTGGGCCGGCTCCACCGCCGTCCCGGCCGCCCGCTTCTACGCTGGCATCTACAACGAGGCAGGAACGCGCGTCGCAACGTCCGGCCTGGTGTCCAGCCTGCCGGCCGCCGGCCAGATCACCGGCACCGCCCCGGGCGGAGCCGACAACCATATCGGCGCCGTGCCCATCCCGCTTACGGCCACGGCGACTCTGGCCCCGGGCCGCTACTGGGCCTCGTTCTTGCTATCCGCAGGCAGCGCCACGGATTTCTACTACATGCACGTTCAGAACGAGTCCCCGAGCGCGCCCGCGAACTTCTTCCTGGGCACGGCATTTCAGCGCGCGTGGTGCCTCAATTCGCAGACCTCGCTACCGGCCACGGTCAACCAAGCGACCGGCGAGGTTGGCCTCGACCCGGCAATCATGGCTCTCGCCATGGTCTAGCCCTACTCCTTCAACCGCACGCCCCGGCAGTCGCCGAGGGCGTTTTTCATGTCTGGAGACACCCACCCATGGCAACCCCCTTCACGCCCGATCGGCTCGTCGAAATCCTGCGCGCCGAGGGCGTACGCGTCATCGAGTACGGCCAGTGGCGCACCCACAACCGCAACCACAAGGGCAGCTTTGGCCCGATCAACGGCGTGATGATCCACCACACCGTTTCGTCCGGCACCGACAACTCGGTGCGGCTCTGCTACGACGGATACGCCGACCTCCCCGGACCGCTGTGTCACGGGGTGATCGCCAAGGACGGCTCCGTTTACCTGATCAGCTCGGGGCGCGCGAACCACGCCGGGGCGGGCGACCGCGACGTGCTCGCCGCCGTCGTCGACGAGCGGGCACTGCCAGCCCCGAACGACCGCAGCGCGGACGGGAACACGCACTTCTACGGGTTCGAGTGCGTCAACCTCGGCGACGGCCGCGACCCGTGGCCCGAGGCGCAGCTCGACGCGATCGAGCGCGCCTCGGCGGCGATCTGCCGTGCCTACGGATGGTCGGCCGCGTCCGTGATCGGACACAAGGAGTGGACGAACCAGAAGACGGACCCGCGCGGGTTCTCCATGACGGAGATGCGCGCACGGATCGACCGCCGTCTCGGCGGCGAGCCCGAGCGGCCCAAGCCGACTCCCGCCCCCAAATACGAGCCCTTCCCCGGCGTCGCGTGGTTCAAGAAGCACCCCCGCTCGCCAATCATCACGGCCATGGGCCGGCGCCTCGTCGCCGTCGGCTGCGGCGCCTACCGCGAGGGCCCCGGCCCGCAGTGGACCGAGTCCGACCGGCAGTCGTACGCGCGGTGGCAGCGCCACCTCGGCTACCGCGGCGACGACGCCGACGGGTGGCCCGGCCGCGCTTCCTGGGACGCGCTCAAGGTCCCCACGGTCTGACCGAGCGCGCTCGCCCTAAGGGCCGCCCGCCCACCGCGGGCGGCCCGTTCCCTTCTCTACGAAAGAGGTACCGCCCATGACCGACGCCGCCCGCCGCACCGTCCGCACCGTCGTGCAGACCGTGCTCGCCCTCGCCGCCGGCGCCCCGCTCATCATCGACGCCGCTGGCATCCCGCAGACCGCAACCGGCGTCGGCGTCGTGCTCGCCGTCGCCGCCGGCATCACGCGCGTGATGGCCCTGCCCATCGTCGACGGCCTGCTGCCCCGGTGGCTGCGCGCCGCCCCGCACCGCGACGACGAGCTGCTCGCCCTCGACCGCACGGACAAGGGGGCCGCCGAGTGACAGACCCCTCGCCGTCCGACGTCGCCCTCGAACTGGAGCGACTCCGCGGCGCGGTCGAAGCGGGATTCGCCCGCCTCGACGGACGGCTCGACCTGCTCGCGCAACGGCACGACCAGACCGACGAACGACTCGACGAACTCGAAGCGCGCGTCGACGAGCTCGAACGTCGCCGCTGGCCTCTGCCGAGCATCGGCGCCCTGGTCGGCCTCGCTGGCCTCGCCCTCGCCACGCTCGCCCAACTCAGGTAGACACAGCCCCGCCACGGCTTGCCGCTGGGGTGTGGACCCGGCCTCATGCCGACGCCTTCGACGAGGCGGTCAGCTGACCGTAGTCTCAGCGCATGAGCAGCGACCGTGAGCGGGTAACCAATGAGATCACCAGTGGGCTTAACCACCTGTCGATGCGACAGCTTGAGACCGTGGCATCAATGGTCAAGAGCCTCAACATCCCTGTCCAGTTCATCCCAGGTTCAGGCGTAGACATCGTAGATGCGGCATTTGCCGAGGAGATGTCCAATCTCCTCAGTCTCCACCACTCAAATCACGAGGCGCCGCTCAACAAGAAGCCCTTTGAGTACGCGATGAAGCGTTGCCTGATTGCCCAAGGCCATAACGAGGCCGATCTCAACCCGGCGCCTGGAGAGTCCGCTTACGACGTCTTCGGGAACGGCGAGCGCTGGTCACTGAAGACGGAAGCCGCCAAAGGACTGAGCGCTACCCAGGTCAAGATCGAAAAGTTCTCCGAGGCCCGTTGGGTACGCGAAGCAACAACTGCTGAGCTATGCGCAGCAGAGGTTCGTGAACGCCTTCCCCGTCACATGGACGGGTACGACCGCATCCTAGTCCTGCGCGCGGAAACACGACCTGACAGCTTCGCCTACACCTTGGAGGAGGTACCGAAAAAGGTCCTGCTCGACTGCTTCACTTCGGCCACCCCTGAGATGTTCACGAAGAAGGACCGCGGCGGAAAGCCGGGGATCAGCTTCGGCGCGGACTTCTCGCACCCAACCAATGGGGACAAGGTCTTCAGGATGCTTCTGGATTCCAGCGTGGAAAAGGTTCGACTCTGGTACCAGACAAAGTACTGCACCCACCACGGCTCATGGATTGTGTCCAAACCTGACAGTGATGAGCTGACCCTCTTTACACAAGTGTGAGTTGCGCCGATTCCGCAGCAACGAAGTCGTCCGCGCGCAGCGAGGTCTTGGGAAGAACCACCTGATCGAGATCGGGCTTCTCGCCGGTGAGGATCCACTGAGCGACCCACGCGAGCTGGTGTGAAACAAGAGGGGGGACTGCGTCGCCGATCTGACGGTAGAGGTTCTTACGGCTTCCACCGGTGAACATGTAGTCAGATGGGAACCCGTTCAGGATGCCAAGTTCACGAACCGTGCACTGACGATCTTGTTCGGGGTGAGCGTAACGCCCGTTGCCAACGTGCGAGCATTCACGCTTGATGGTGGCAGCGGGCTTGTCCCAGGACATGCGCCCGTAAACGTCACAATAGGAGTTCAGCCGGCCCCGCTCGACAGCCTTCCACATGGACGGGATCAGGTACTTCTCCGTGTCGGGATTTCCGAGCAGGTCGGGCCAGCTACCTCCGTCGTGAGGCATCGCGGCGATTCTTTCGAGCGACTCACCCTTGAGGAGGGTGCTCGAATGATTGGGGTCGTCCGGGTGGGTCTCGCCCGAGGCGACCTCGGGGAGATGCGCGATGGCGCGTCGCACCGTAACGGCCTGAGGGCTCACCTCATACCCCCGCCAGAGATCTTCGAGGGTATAGAGGGGCAGGTCGGATGCAACAGCGATGACGAGGGCTCGCTCCCTCTGCTGCGGGAGTCCGAAGCGTGACAGCGCGTGCGAGGAGGCGTGAACCTTGTAGCCCATGCCCTGGAGGTTCTCCCGAAGGGCGGCGAAGTGGTGCCGGAAGTTCCCGTTCAAGAGCTGCGGAACATTCTCCATCATGAACACCCGAGGCCTCATGCGCGCCACATGATCAGCCACACGCGCAACCAGAGAATTCCTGGGGTCATCCTCGGCCCAGTTCTTCGACACCGCGCGAGAGAAACCAGTGCAGGGCGGGCAAGCCAAGAGAACCTCAAGGTCCTCCACATCTGCCGGCATCTTCTCCGCCAGCTCGTCAGCCGTAATGACCGACAGGTCCACGGCCAGGGGCTGCACCTTGAGGTTGGCTTCGTAGGTGTCGTTGCAGCCGATCGCGCCGTGCCCCGTACTCGGCTTTCCAACCTCCACGTCGGCAGCACCGACAAGATCGAATGCGGGGTGCGCGTAGAAGCCGCAGCTCATGCCGCCGCCGCCGGAAAAGAGATCGACGACGCGGTTCGCCTGAAGGCCCACCGACACTCCCCTCGCGCTTACACCTCAGCAACATCTTCTTGAACCCTCACGAGGGTACGGCATCCCCAGAACTCAAGTCAAGTCAAGTCAAGCGTGAAGGGGGAGGGTATGAGGCGACCGCCTGATAACTTGAGCCGCGTGGACGAGGCGGAGGCACTACGGTCGCGACTGGCTGAGGTCAGACGCGAGATTGCGGCAGCCTCCGAGCGCATTCAGCAGTTGCGGGACGAAGAGTATGGTTTGTCCCTTTCCCTGGCACGTCTGACAGGCGGACCGAAGCCGACTCCACCGGAAGCCGAGTCGAACCAGACAGCCCCCACTACAGGGCGGATCCGCATCACCCCTGCCGTTCGCACGCTTCTGGCCGAGGCAGTTTCCCCCCTCACCCGCACCGAGATCGTCAATCAGCTGGCAGAGGACGGGCTTCCTACGACGCCAGACGCCGTGAGTGCGAGCCTGTCGTACCTCCGGAAACATGGGGTAGCAAGCAACGCTGGCGGACGCTGGTACCTGGCGAATCAGTCAACAGCTCGACCTCGCGCCCAATCGGGCTGAGCCTGAAGCACGAAGCGCCCCCGCCCACCGGCCTTGCGCCGGCGGGCGGGGGCACCTTTGTCGTTACGCCGCGGCGACGAGTTCGCGGGCGCGCTCGTTGAAGTCCGCGACGAGCCGATGCGTGCCGTACGGCTGCATCCGCCGCTGCAAGTCCTGCACCGCCTCGACACAGCGCGAGCTCTTCACCTGACGCGACAGGGACAACGTCCGCAGACCGGCGGAGTGCGCGGCCTCCAGGTCCCGGCGCTGCAAGTGCGAGACCGCGAGCGCAGCCTGCGACATCGCCCCCCGCCGCGCGCGCCGCTGCCTGCGTGCGTGGTCGATGGACTGGCGCGCGTGTTCCGCGGCGTTCGCCGGATCGTCGATGTCCCGGAAGGTGTTTGCGTGTTCGCCGTGCAGGTACGCGGGGTCGATGAACGTCGCCCACTCCGGTTCCTTCTCCGGGCGTACTCGGCTGAACGCCGTCTCGGATTGGGTCACGGCATGAGCTGCCGCGGCCTTGTCGCCGAGCTTGGCGAGTGCCCGCGCTTCCAGTGCCCACAAGTCGGCCAGACAAGCGGGAGAGTTCCCGTTCCCGAGACCGGCGCGACCGGCCTGGGCGAGCCGGCGCCCTTCCTCCGGATTACCGAGCAACGTCGCCTGATCGGCCATGCCGGCGAGCACATGCGCGCCGAGCGCGGCGTTCGTCGATTCCTCGGCCAGTCGAAGCGACTGGATGAGGTATCGCTGTGCCGTTCCGTGCTCGCCGTTGTCGTACGCCATCCATCCCAGCAAGTACGTCTGTTCGGCCGCCGCCTCGCACAGCGCCCGCCGTACTTCCTCGGTGTGAGTGCGGCGCAGCAGCGGATAGACATGCTGGTTCATGTACTCGGCGAGGATGAGTCGGCCTGAGCCGCCGCCTTGTAGAACGTCCATCTTCTGGAACTCACCGAACATGTTCCGGACCGCCGTCACGTCCTCCAGACGCACCCGCGGCCCCGGTTCCGGTTGCTGGTCAAGCGTGTTGAGCAGCCAGTCGCGGGACGGTCCGACGGCCGCCACAGCGGCGAACGGCGCTGCGGCCAAGAAGTTGCGACGGTCCACGTCCGCCCTCCCCAAGTCGGTCACTGCTTCCACGGTAACCGCGAAGGACGAGCTGTAAATGAGCGAGCGTTCGACTGCCTGACCTTCACCGAGCCCGAGATCGTATGTTGTGACCCGGTATCCGAAGTGCGCCGAGAAGACGTCGGCGAGGATCTCGGGCACGGGCGGGCGCGGCTGATCGCCGGCCAGCCAACGCCGTACGGTCGTCGCGTCCGGCGTGATGTGCGCCTGTCCCCACGTCTGAGCTGCGGCTTTCACGCGACGCGCGAGTTCCTTGCGACTCATGCCCGACCGCGTGAGCCAGCGTTCGAGATCCTCGTTCGGATTCTTCATGGTGAACCCTTACCCCTCGGTCATGGGTGGTAGCTAAGTGACACCTTCCGCCACCCCTGCTGACGGTACCGCTCTGCACGCTGCCGCGGTTGCCTGTACGACGAACCAAGCACCAAGCGGCGGGAGTTCAGCAATGGCGCACGACGTCGACGTTGATACCGCGCGTGACGCCGACCAGCCTCGGCCGAGGGCGCGGGAGGAACGGGGCTTATCCCCGTTGGCCTGTGCCTCAGCGCCGCATCGCGCAGCGACAGGAGGTGCCTCGTGTCCGAGATGACCCGCTGGTTCCCCTGCGATGCCCGCGCCGTTCCGCAGGCCCGTACTTTCGCGCGGACCACACTCAAGGAGTGGGGCATCACGGCCTCGGACCAGGTCGACGACGTTCTGCTCTGTGTCTCCGAACTCGCAACCAATGCCTTACGACACGGCACCGTCGCGAACGAACGGTTCCTCGTCAAGCTCACCGAGAACGACGCACGGTTACGCGTCGAGGTACACGACCCCTCCCGCCGCCGTCCACGTGCCCAGCAGCCGGGAGTCGACGACCCCAACGGTCGCGGCCTGCTGCTTGTGAGCAGCCTCGCCGACGGGTGGGGTGTCGAACCGCGCTCGCCGCGCGGAAAGGTCGTGTGGACCGAGTTCAAAGTCGCGGTCGAGGCAGGCGTGACGACGTCGGCGGGGGACGCGTGTTGACCGCGGCCGAGCCGGCGCTGCCGACCCCAGACGCGGGACTACTCGCCTCCGTCGCCGTGATGACATGGCTTGACGTCACCCCGCCGGGCTATGTGGCGTTTCTGCTCATCGCCCACCCGCCGGCCCGTCGCGGTGACGAGACACCCGCCGTCATCGAAACTCGTATGCGCGGCCTCGCCGCCGCTCTCCGTCTCGCCCCGTCCTCCGAATTGCTGCCGGACATCGGGGGCCGCCTCCGTGTTCAGGGGCAGACCGCGATCATTCTCGACATCGATCGGTGCGACTACCGGCTGCGCGTACCCGTCGGCTCGGGCGAGTGGACCCGCTTCGTCGCCGATGGCGGACCCGTCGCGATCGCCCTGGGCCTCGACGAGTTGGCCCAGGGCGCCGATTTCGCGAGGGTCGAGGACTACCTCGCTCTCGCCGCCGTCAATGACCGCTTACTCATGGGCAAGACGTACGTGCGCCGCGCTTCGCGCGCCTGGGTCCGTGATCGCCTGGGCGGCACCACATGAACGCGACGACTCTCCGCCCCGTGCGCCTGCTCGAAGCCGACGCCGTATTCAGGCCGTCCCGCCGCGACATCGACCCGGAGACGGGCGAGCCCGACGTACACGCCCTGTGGGATCGCCACGAGTGGCACCTCGGTGCCTGCTGGCTGTGGTGCGCCCGAGAAGACATCGAGGTGACATGGCTCGGCCCCGTCCAGTCCAGCGGACTGCACGCCGACATGTACGCCTGCCGCGGCTGCCTGCATCGCCTCGACCAACTCGTGCTGCGCACCACGCTCGCGAAAGACCACGCCTCCCTTTCGACGTCTTCGGCACCCGCCGCATCATCGCCCACCCCTGCGGGTGGGGGTCGACACCGCCGCGCTTCCGCTTCCAGATGGAGGACTCATGCCCGAACTGATCGCTAGCCCGTTCCTCGACGAGTACCTCGTCTTACGTCCCGGCGACGACAACGGCGTGCAGATCCCGTTCGCTCGGTACCTCGAACTCAGCAAGGCGAGCAGCACGGGCGCCGAGGCCCCGCAGTGGCTCGTCGAGGGCGCCCGCCAGGCATGGGGGCTCGACATCCCCGCAGACCGGCCCCTGCACGACTCGGTCCTCGTACGCGCTCCCTCGCCTTACGGCATGGCGCGCGCCTCGTACGAGATCAACAAGGGCTGTGACTACGACTGTCCGCACTGCTACCTCGGCTTGAAGCGGTTCGAGGGAATGCCGTGGGCCGACAAGGTCCGGCTGCTCGACATCATGCGCGACGCCGGCGTGCTGTGGCTCCAGATCACGGGCGGCGAACCACTGATCGACCGCGAGTTTCCCGAGGCGTATTCGTACGCCTATGACCTCGGCATCATGCTGACGATCTCGACGAACGGATCGCAGCTCCACAAGGCGAAGATCCTGGAGACGCTCACCGAGCGCCCGCCCCATCACCTGTCCTTGAGCGTCTACGGCGCCACCGAGGAGACGTACGACGGATTCACCCGCAACCGGGGCGCGTTCGGCCGCTTCATCCGGGGACTCGACGCCGCCCGCGAGGCCGGCCTGCGCTTGCAGTTGAACATCGTCGTCACGCAGGACAACGCCGACGAGTTCATCGCCATGGAAAAGCTCGCCGAGCGGTACGGCCAGGTGTTCGTGTTCACCAACATGTCGCCCACCATCCAGGGCGACGCGACGCCGATCCCCGAACAAGCCGCCAAGTACCTCCGTAAGCGGAAGCCGTTCACCGGCTGCAACGCCGGACACACGTTCTTTCACGCCGACCCGTTCGGCCACGCGTCCATATGCAAGATCGGCCGCGACCCACACATCCCGCTGATGCAGGAAGGCATCGAGGGACTCAAACGCCTCGGCGGCATCGCCGACGGCCTACAGCTTCGCACCGGAGGCTGCGCCGGCTGCACGTTCGGCCAGAAAGACGCCGACGGCAACCCGGGCGGCTGCACCACCTGCCGCCCCATGGCCAAGCTCTACCAGGAGGCGAAGGCACCACGAAATATGTACTGCCAGCATCCCGACCCCGAACCAGTGAGGTGAACCATGGCAACCGCCATCGAGCCCCGCACCACGGAACAGGCCCCGCCCGCCGCCCCGGGCCCCGTCCTCGTCGCGATCTCCCCCCGGCCGACCGCCACACCCGGACCGCTCCCGGTCGCGATCACGTCCCGGCCGATCGCTGACGACGAGTTCCGGATCACCAAGGAGATCGGCACGTTCTCCGAGAGCCTCGGCTGCTCGTGCCAGGCCGACGACGACCAGCCGTACTAAATCCCGCACGCACCACGGGGCCGCCCCCGCCCGCGTAGGGTCGGGGGCGGCTCGCCCGTCCACCCCCAGGAACCCGACATGCCAGTAGACCGCATCCACTGGGACGACCTACCGCTCGCCGCACGCGACGCCGTCGAGCAGCACACCGGCCCGGTAGTGCGCGCCCAGACCGCCGACGCGGGCGCCAATTCCGGCATCGCCGCCACTGTTCAGACCGCTGACGCGACCCTGTTCGTCAAGGGCGTGCCCACCGATCACCCCCAGGCTCGGACACAGCAGCGCGAGGCCACGATCAACCCCTACCTACCGCCGTCGTGCCCCCGGCTGCTGTGGCACGTCCAAGCCGCGGGCTGGGACCTGATCGGTTACGAGCACCTCGTCGGTCGCCACGCCGACTACACCCCTGGTTCGTCCGACCTGCCGCTCGTCGCCCGTGCGCTGGTGGAGCTACAGAACACCCCATGCCCTGACATCGAGCTCAAGCGCGCCGAGGACAGATGGAGCGGATACGCAGGCCCTGCCGGCGTCGAGCAACTCGTCGGCGACACGTTGCTTCACACGGACCTCGCGCCGCACAACATGCTCATCACGACGCGCGCGCACCTCATCGACTGGGCATGGCCGACCCGTGGAGCGGCATGGATTGACCCTGCTGTTCTCATCCTGCGCCTGATGGAAGCCGGACACTCCGCATCTTCGGCGGACGCGTGGGCGCGCGAACGCTTCCCCTCATGGGCAACGGCGCCCGACGCGTCGGTGCGGGTGTTCTCCGAGGCGAACGCCCGCACGTGGGACGAGATCGCCAGCACCGATCCCCAGACGTGGAAAAAGAACATGTCCCGCCTGGCCCACGATTGGCTGGACTACTGGCAGTCAGGCAAGTAGAGCCGCGCTAGTCGCTGCCCTCCCCTGACCGGTCGACAACGAACGATCCCCGTTGCGGCACGGTATGCACGTACCCCTTGTCGCGCAGGTGAGCCACGGCCGCGCGGGCGGTGTCCCTCGCAACGCCGAAGCGCTGCACGAGCGCGGATTCCGAGGGGATGCGACGACCGACCGGGATCTCGCCCCGTTCGATGTCCGCGATCACGTAGGCGGCGATCTGCATGTAGACGGGGGTCGCCGACCCGTGGTCGATCTCGCTCTCTGCCATGCCACGAGGGTAGACAACCGGCCATGTTGGACCGCGTTGACCAACGTTGGTAGACGTAGGTATACGAGGGTAGACAAGATAGAGCCCAAGAACGCCCCGGCGACCGCGTAGGACCGGCCGCCGAGGCAGCGCCACCAGCTATCGAGGAGCTGACGACATGCGCGACCTTATCGCCCTGCTCACCCACTGGCTAAGAGCCCTGCTCGGCCACACACGGCCCGGACGCCACAGCGCCGCATACCTCTCCCCCACCCCGCCGCGCCCCGCCTCGCGACCGTCGCACAACGAGCGGCCCCTACCGCCGCACGTCGTCGAGCGGCTGCGTCCGCTCGACGCCGAGCAGGTCGCCCTCGTTCGCCCGTACCTGATCGCCCACGAACGCGATCGCGAGCGCCGGCTGCAAAGGGAACGGCGGACCGCCGCGGCCCTCGCAACCCTCGGCATCGAGTACGACGTGACTGCGGCGGTGGCCGTATGACCGTCTACTGCTGCCGCTGCTCGCGGGAGACCGAGGCACCCGTTCCCGTAAGCCGTGTCGAGCGCGCCAGCGGCCCGAGCGTGACCGTCTACGCCTGCCCCGACTGCGCTCCTCAGGTCGCCCCGGGGCCGCTCTGGGATGAGCTGACCCTGCGATAGCAGACCGCGAAACGCTGAATCCGCCCGCCGGGGCCTGCGCCCCCGGCGGGCGGATTCATGTCTACGGTGGGAAGGGACTAAGCCCGAGGGCCACACGCGCACAACCCGGCGCGGAGCGATGCCGGTTGAATCATCATGAACGTGGGGCTACCTTGCTCAGCCCGTTGATGATCCGGTCCATCGCGTCGCCGCCGGTCGGGTCCGTGAGGTTCGCGAGGAGCTTCAGCGTGAACTTCATCAGCAGCGGGTGGGTCAGGCCGCGCTGGGTCGCGATCTTCATGACCTTCGGGTTGCCGATGAGCTTCACGAAGGCGCGGCCCATCGTGTAATAGCCGCCGTAGGTGTCCTTCAGGACCCGCGGGTAGCGCTGGAGGGCCAGTTCGCGCCCGGCGGCCGTCGAGCGGGCGTGGGCCTGGACGATGACGTCGGCGGCGATCTGACCGGACTCCATGGCGTAGGCGATGCCCTCGCCGTTGAAGGGGTTCACCAGGCCGCCGGCGTCGCCGACCAGCAGCAGGCCGCGCGTGTAGTGGGGTTGGCGGTTGAACGCCATGGGCAACGCGGCCCCGCGAATGGGCCCGGTCATGTTCTCCGGCGTGTAGCCCCAGTCCCCCGGCATGGAGGCGCACCAGGCCTTCAGCACCTCGCGCCAGTCCAGCTCCTTGAAGGAGTCGGAGGTGTTGAGGACGCCCAGGCCGACGTTCGAGGTGCCGTCGCCCATGCCGAAGATCCAGCCGTAGCCGGGCAGCAGGCGGTCCTCTCCCGGCCCTCGGCGGTCCCACAGTTCCAGCCAGGACTCCAGGTAGTCGTCGTCGTGGCGGGGGCTTTCGAAGTACGTCCGTACGGCCACGCCCATCGGCCGGTCCTCGCGGCGGTGCAGGCCCATCGCCAGGGACAGCCGGGTGGAGTTGCCGTCGGCGGCCACGACCAGCGGGGCGTGGAAGGTGACCTCGCGCTTCTCCTCGCCGAGCTTGGCGTGGACGCCGGTGATGCGGCCGGTGCGGTCGTCGACGATCGGGGCGCCGACGTTGCAGCGCTCGTAGAGCCGGGCGCCGGCCTTCTGGGCCTGACGGGCGAGTTGCTCGTCGAAGTCGTCGCGCTTGCGGACGAGACCGTAGTCGGGGAAGGAGGCCAGATCCGGCCAGTCCAACTGGAGCCGTACGCCGCCGCCGATGATCCGCAGGCCCTTGTTGCGCAGCCAGCCGGCCTCCTCGGAGATGTCGATGCCCATCGCCACGAGCTGTTTGGTGGCGCGCGGAGTGAGGCCGTCGCCGCAGACCTTCTCGCGCGGGAACTCGGTCTTCTCCAGGAGCAGTACGTCGAGTCCGGCCTTGGCGAGGTGGTACGCGGTCGTGGAGCCGGCTGGTCCCGCGCCGACGACGATGACATCGGCGGTGTTTTCGGAGAGGGGCTCGGTCACGGCGGGATCTCCCCAAGTTCGCAATCTGTGTGCCGACCAGGCACAGGACATGGGCAGTCTATTCAGCGGCGTTGATCACCCTGCTGAAGGGCTGCCCGCCGACACCCGCAACGACTGTCTCACGCAGAGTAATCGACTGTTACAGAAAGGTACTTGAAGCTTCCGGACGGCACCCCCGGCCGGTTACCCTGCCAGTACCGCTGGGGGTGACATCTGTGCGCATAACACCCAAAACGCCCGAGGTGCGCGTACCGAAACTCGTCGGACTGATGGCCATGGACGCGCGCGAGGCGGCCAAGTCGCACGGCCTGCTCCTGAACGCGCCGGACCGGCCGGACTTCCACCTCACCGTCGTCGACTATGTCGTACGCCAGTACCCCCAGCCCGGTGCCGAGGTGCCGCGGGACTCGATGGTCTACATCTGGTTCGACTTCGGCGAGGGAGAGGGCGGCGGAGGCGTACGCGAGCCACGCATACCGCGGCCGCCCTCCGGCGGGCTGGAACGCGAACTCGACGAGCCCGGCGACCCCTACCCCGTGGTCAGCTCTGCTTGAAGCCGCGGTGCAGGGCCACGACCCCGCCGGTCAGGTTCCGCCAGGCCACCTTCGACCAGCCCGCCTTGCGCAGCCGCTCGGCCAGGGCCGGCTGGTCGGGCCAGGCGCGGATGGACTCGGCGAGATAGACGTAGGCGTCGGGGTTCGAGGACACCGTGCGCGCGACCGGGGGCAGGGCGCGCATCAGGTACTCGGTGTAGACGGTGCGGAAGGGCGCCCAGGTCGGGTGCGAGAACTCGCAGATCACGACCCGGCCGCCGGGCCGTGTGACCCGGTACATCTCGCGCAGCGCGGCGTCGAAGTCCTGGACGTTGCGCAGTCCGAAGGAGATCGTCACGGCGTCGAAGGCGTCGTCCTTGAACGGCAGCCGCGTCGCGTCGCCCGCCGTGAACGGCAGCCAGGTGTGCCTGCGCTTGCCGACCTGGAGCATGCCGAGGGAGAAGTCACAGGGCACGACGTAGGCACCGGTCCGCGCGAAGGGCAGCGAGGAGGTGGCCGTGCCCGCGGCCAGGTCGAGGACCTTCTGCGCGGGGCGGGCGTCGACGGCCTTGGCGACCTCCTTGCGCCATCTGCGGTCCTGGCCGAGCGACAGCACGTCGTTGGTCAGGTCGTACCGTTCCGCCACGTTGTCGAACATCGAGGCGACTTCGTGCGGCTGCTTGTCCAGGGATGCGCGGGTCACGGGCCCATTGTGGCAGTACGGCCGCCCGGCACGAGCTCCGGCTTCTTCTTCGCCGCCACGTCCTCCACCCATCCGCACGCGAGGACGAGGACCGCGATCAGGATCCAGCCGGGGGAAACGGGCGAGTCCGGCGAAGTCGATCCGGTGGATCAGGAGGACGGGGCGGTTGGGGAGGCGTTTTCGGGGTGAGCTCGGGTGGTTCTGTGGTACGCGGGGTGCGGGTTGTTCGTGGTTGATCGCGCCCACGGGCGGAGCCGCATATCGATACAGCCCCGCGCCCCCACAGGGGCGCGCACTCACCGCCGGCGATAGACCAACCGGCCGTCCACCACCGTCGCCACGCACGTTCCCGCCCCGCGCTGCGCCAGCTCGTCCTCGTCGCGTACGTCGAACACGGCGAACCGGGCGGCGGAGTGCCGCTCCCGGACCTGCGCGAATTCCACCGGCCATCCGGAGTCGTACGGGTCGAGTGCGGGGGTGCCCCCGGGACGACCCAACCGGCCCATGGCCAACCGGGATCGATGCAGGGCATCCCGCACCGCTCGGTTGCGCGGTTCCTCGCAGGCCACCCTGACCGTGCCGTGGGCCAGCATGCGCTGGAGGCCCCGCCGTGCGCTCGCGCCCCAGCGGGCGTCGTCCATGGTGAGGGCCGCCAGCGCGTCCCCCGTCAGCGGGTCGGTGCCCAACTCGGCGGACTCGCGTGGATCCGGGTGGTACGCCTCCTCCAGCAGCTCGTTGCCGTGGAGGTTGATCAGTCCGGGTGTGAGGATGCCGGGCCACTGCCGCACGCGCGCCCGCGGATGGGCGGCGATCAGGTCCGTCAACTGCCCGGCGTCGGCGATCCACGCGCCTTCGACGGCGAGCGCCCGCCCCCTGGAGTCCGCGTGGATCGTCAGCACGAGTACGTCGGTTGGAATCAGTTGGAGGCGAGGATCTTCAGCTCGGGGTGTGCCGTGCCGCCCTCGATCGCCGTCGAGGAGATGTGGGAGGCGACCCGCTCGTCGACGGGGTCGTTCGCCGGGTCGTCGTGCACGACCAGGTGCTCGTACGTCGTCGACCGCTGCGCCGGCACCCGCCCCGCCTTGCGGATCAGGTCGATGATCTCCATCCGGTTGGAGCGGTGCTTGGCGCCGGCCGAGGAGACGACGTTCTCCTCCAGCATGATCGAGCCGAGGTCGTCCGCGCCGTAGTGCAGGGAGAGCTGGCCGATCTCCTTGCCCGTGGTCAGCCAGGAGCCCTGGATATGGGCGATGTTGTCCATGAACAGGCGCGCGATGGCGATCATCCGCAGGTACTCGAAGATCGTGGCCTGCGTGCGGCCCTTCAGGTGGTTGTTCTCGGGCTGGTAGGTGTACGGGATGAAGGCCCTGAAGCCCCCGGTGCGGTCCTGCACCTCGCGGATCATCCGCAGGTGTTCGATGCGCTCGGCGTTGGTCTCGCCGGTGCCCATCAGCATGGTGGAGGTGGACTCCACGCCCAGCTTGTGCGCGGCCTCCATGATCTCCAGCCAGCGCTCGCCGCTCTCCTTCAGCGGGGCGATGGCCTTGCGGGGGCGGGCGGGGAGGAGTTCCGCTCCGGCGCCGGCAAAGGAGTCGAGGCCGGCCTCGTGGATCCGGGTGATGGCCTCCTCGACCGACACGCCGGAGATCCGGGCCATGTGCTCGACCTCGCTCGCCCCCAGGCTGTGGATGACGAGCTGCGGGAACTCCCTCTTGATGGCGGCGAAGTGCTTCTCGTAGTACTCCACGCCGTAGTCCGGGTGGTGACCGCCCTGGAACATGACCTGCGTCCCGCCGAGTTCGACGGTCTCGGCGCAGCGCCGCAGGATGTCGTCGAGGTCGCGGGTCCAGCCCTTGTCCTTGTCCTTGGGCGCGGCGTAGAAGGCGCAGAACTTGCACGCCGTCACACAGACGTTCGTGTAGTTGATGTTGCGCTCGATGATGTACGTCGCGATGTGCTCGGTGCCCGCGTAACGGCGGCGGCGTACGGCGTCGGCGGCGGCGCCCAGGGCGTGCAGCGGGGCGTCGCGGTAGAGGTCGAGCGCTTCCTCTGGGGTGATCCGCCCGCCCGCTGCGGCACGGTCGAGCACAGACTGGAGGTCGGCCTTCTCGGTCACCGGGGGCGTCCCTTTCGTCAAGGGTTGTGGACGGACCGAACCAGCCTACGCCAGGGCTTTTGCGACGCCGACCTCAGGCCGCGAACGCCCCGATCAGCAGCCCCGCGAACGCCCCGGCTAGCAGGAACGGCCCGAACGCGATCGCCGACTCGCGCCCGGCCCGCCGCAGCAGGACGCGCCCCCAGCCGTACAGCGCCCCGAACAGGAACCCGGCGAAGGCGCCCAGCATGACCGTCGCCCAGCCGTACCAGCCCAGCACCGCCCCGGCCCCGAACGCGAGCTTCACATCGCCGAAGCCGAGGCCGTCCGGGTTGATGAGGTGCAGCACGAAATAGCCGGCGCCGACCGCGAGCGTGGCCCACAGCGCGGTCGGCCAGTCCCCGGCGTGCTCGGGGACGAGGGCGACCAGGCCGAGCAGGGCGAGGGCGGCGCCGGGGAAGAGGAGGGTCAGCGGGTTGGGCAGCCGCCGCACCCGGAGGTCGACCACCGTGAGCAGTACGCCGACGGGTGCGAGGAGCAGCCAGACGCCCAGTTCGGGCCGGGTGCCGGTGGCGGCGGCGAGGGCGGCGCAGACGAGGGCGGTGGCGATCATGAGCACCGGGGCGCCGGGGTCGTACGGCACCGGGGTCTCGCACCGCCGGCACCGGGCCCGCCCGATCCACCCCCGGATCGGATGCCCGCCCGGGCAGCGGTCCCGCCAGGCCTCCTCCTCCGGGGCGGAGAACCGGTACGCGGCGCGCGGCAGCAGCGCACCCGCCACCGCGCCCCACAGCCCGGCCGCGACGACCACGGCCGACGTGCTGACCCCCACGTACCGCTCCCTGCTCGACTTCCGACTACTCGACTACCCGACTACCCGACTGCCCGACTGCCCGACTACGGCTACTCGGCCTCGGCTACCCGACCTTCGACAGCCGCGCCTCGGGATTCCCCTCGTCGCTGCTCTCCGAGCGGTACACCAGGTCGTCGCCGGCCGGGGTGATCCGCACGGTGTGCGGGGTCGGGTTGCAGCCGCGGTGGTTGCTCCTGCGGCCCACGGACGTCACGACGAGCTGCTTCGCGGTCACCTGCTTCAGGGTCAGTACGTCGTTGCAGACGCCGCCGAGCAGGTCGGTCTGGCGCAGGGTGCCCACCTCGTCGCCGACCTCGGCCTTGTGCACGGTGAGCCGGAAGGTGCCGGCCGGGAGGGTGCCGTTCAGGGCGGTGGCCTTGCCCTCCCAGGTGCCGAGGTAGCGGGCGGGGACGGTGCCCTTGGCCGGGGTGCTCGTGTCCTTGCCCGGCGCCTCGGAGGAGGAGGCGTCGGCACCCGCGTTGGTGTCCTGGTCCCCACCGCCCGGCAACAGGTCGAACAGGAACGCCGACCCCACGGTCACCGCCGCCATCGCCCCCGCGACCGCCAACGCCACCGTGCAGCTCACCCGCCGCCCACGGCCGCCCTCCCCCGGCGTCGAGGCCGCCGCGACGGAGACGGAGAGCTTGCCGGGAGTCGGCGCCGTGTCCGCGTGGGGCGAGGCACCGCGCGCTTCCGGTACGGCTGCGGGCGGGGCGTCCCGCGGTTCCGGTACGGCGCCGGGCGGCGCGCCCGGAGCCCCGGGGACCGGCATCACCGGCGGCGGCCCGAACTCCCCGACCGTCACAGGCCCCACACCATGCCCACCGACCGTCGCCTGCCCGGCCCTCTCACCTCCGGCCGCCGCCTGCCCGGCCCCCTCTCCTGCGGCCGTCGCCTCCCGACCCCCTTCTCCCTCACTCGCCGCCCCGCCGGCCCTTTCGCCCCCGACCGTCGCCTGCCCGGCCCTTTCACCCCCGGCCGTCGCCTGCCCGGCCCCTTCTCCCCCAGCCGCCGCCCCGCCGACCCTCTCGCCCCCGGCCGTCGCAGCCCCCAGGCCCACCGAGTCGCCCGCCCCCACCGAAGGCCGGCTGAACCCGACCGGTCCCGACGGAACGTCCGGTCCCGACGGAGCATCCGCCCCCGACGGGGCATCCGTCTCCGCCTCCAGGTTCAGTAGCCGCACGGCACCCCGGCTGACCTGCTCGACCAGCGCCCCGGGCAGCCACCCGCCCGTCACCAGCCGGGTCGCGCCCTCGGGGGCGAGTCGTCGGGCCACCTCGCCCGGGGTGGGGCGCGCGGCCGGTTCCTTTGTCAGGCAGGCCGCCACCAGGTCCCGCAACTCGCCGGTCAGCGAGTCGAGTTCGGGCTCCTCGTGGACGACCTTGTAGAGCAGCGCCGCCGACGAGTCCCCGGAGAACGGCGGCTCGCCGGTCGCCGCGTACGCCAGCACCGCGCCCAGCGAGAAGACGTCCGCCGCACCCGTGACCCCCTTGCCGATGATCTGCTCGGGCGACATATAGCCCGGGGAGCCGATCGAGACGCCGGTCGAGGTCAGGGATGCCGTGCCGTCCATCGCGCGGGCGATGCCGAAGTCGATCAGCAGCGGGCCGTCCAGGGTGAGCAGGACGTTCGACGGCTTCACATCCCGGTGCACCAGGCCCAGTTCGTGCACCGCCGCCAGCGCCTCCGCGAGCCCGGCCCCCAGCGCCCGTACCGAATGCGCGGGCAGCGCGCCCGAGTCCGTGACCGCGGACGACAGCGACGGGCCCGCCGCGTACGCCGTGGCCACCCACGGCACCGCAGCCTCCGGATCGGCGTCCAGCACGGGCGCCGTCCACGCGCCGCCCACCCGCCGCGCCGCCTCCACCTCACGGCGGAAGCGGGCGCGGAACTCCTCGTCCAGGGCGAAGTGCGGATGCACGATCTTGACGGCGACCGTACGGCCGCCCGCGCTGCGCCCCAGGTACACCCGCCCCATCCCGCCGGAGCCGAGCCGGCCGAGCAGCCGGTACGGCCCGACGACCGTGGGCTCGTCCGCTCCGAGCGGCTGCATCGGCGTCCACCCCTCCCCCGTAGGAACCGTCAGCAGGTTAATGCGGAATCGCCTCGCGTCACCCCGCTCACCCCGCCGCCTTACGGCTGGAGCAGATCCACCTTCACATCCGCCGGGAATCCCGTCGTCGGCCCCACCCTGCGCGCGAACTCCGCGACCGCCTCGAGCTGCGGGCCGCCGAACCGGAAGTCGAGGGTCGTGAAGTACCGCTCCAGGACCCGTTCGTCGAACGCCTCCCAGCGGGCCGCCTGCTCGGCGACCTTGCCGACCTCCTCCAGGGAGAGGTTGCGGGAGGCGAGGAAGGCCTCGTGGACCTTGCGGGTGATGACCGGCTCGCGTTCCAGATAGTCGCGGCGCGCCGCCCACACCGCGAAGACGAAGGGCAGGCCGGTCCACTCCTTCCAGAGCGTGCCGAGGTCGTGCACCTCGAGGCCGTAGTGCGGGCCGTCCAGCAGGTTCGCCCGCAGGGCCGCGTCTCCGATGAGTACGGCCGCGTCCGCCTCCTGCATCATCAGGCTGAGGTCGGGCGGGCAGGTGTAGTAGTCGGGCCGGACGCCGTAGCGCTCGGCGAGCAGCAGCTCGGCGAGGCGCACCGAGGTGCGCGAGGTCGAGCCGAGGGCGACGCGGGCGCCGTCCAGCCGGTCCAGCGGGACCTGCGAGACGATCACACAGGACATCACCGGACCGTCGCAGCCGACCGCGATGTCAGGGAAGGCGACCAGGTCGTCGGCGTTGCGCAGGAACTCGACCAGGGTGATCGGCCCGATGTCGAGGTCGCCCCGGACCAACTGCTCACTGAGCTTCTCCGGCGTGTCCTTGGTCAGCTCGAAGTCGAGCAGGGTGCCCGTTCTCGCGAGCCCCCAGTACAGGGGCAGGCAGTTCAGGAACTGAATGTGGCCCACGCGCGGCCGGGTGCGAGAATTGTCCACATCGCGAGACTAGACCCCATGAGGTAGCGTGCAGCCTTCAGGGTCGTGACACCCTCGCCACAGCCACCCGACGTCAACATGTCGCAGGCCTTCAAACGTCCGAGTGACGTGATCTTGACCTCTATTGCTTTCGGCTGCCCACGTGCTAGGCTCGCCGCAAGTTGCAGTTTGGTTTCCCTTGCAGTACAGAGCCTGCGGAGCATGTGACCGCGGGCTCTAGTCGTTTTCAGACGTATGCAGATGTGCGGCGCTTGTTTTCACACTTGCAGGTTCTGGAGCAGGGCAACCCTTTGGGCCCAAGGAGGGCTTATGGCTACCGGAACCGTTAAGTGGTTCAACGCCGAAAAGGGCTTTGGCTTCATCGCCCAGGAAGGCGGCGGCCCCGACGTCTTCGTTCACTACTCCGCGATCAACGCGAACGGCTTCCGTTCGCTGGAGGAGAACCAGCAGGTTTCCTTCGACGTGACCCAGGGTCCGAAGGGCCCGCAGGCGGAGAACGTCACCGCCATCTGAGGCCAGCAGCGTCTCTGATCCGGAACGGATAGCAGTACCCAAGGAGCCCCGCGCCGCAAGGCAGCGGGGCTCCTGCCTTTTCCCGGAGCCCCCGCTCCCTCTCAGATGTGCTGCATGACCAGCACGAACGTCGTCCCGGGCGCCAGCGCCTCGTACGAGTGCGGCACATCCCCGCGGTACGACATGTAGTCGCCCGGCCCCAGATCGACCTCCTCGCCCCGAGGCCCCGCCTTCACCCGCCCCGTGCTGACGATCAGATGCTCCACACTCCCCGGAATGTGCGGCTCCGACTCGCGGGCCGGGCCGGGCTCCGCCCGCAGGTGGTAGATGTCCCGGCGGGCGCCGGGCGGACTGGCCGAGAGCAGGGTGGCCACGTAGTCCGCCCGCTCGGAGGCGACCGTGGGTCCCTCACCCGCCCGGATCACCTGCACCGCCGAGGCCGGCGGCTCCACCAGCACGCTGAACGGCACCCCGAGCGCGACCCCCAGCGCCCACAGCGTCTCCACGCTGGGGTTCCCGCCGCCCGCCTCCAACTGGGACAGCGTGGACTTCGCGATCCCCGCCCGTTTCGCCAGCTCGGACAGCGACAGCCCGGCCCGGGTGCGCTCACGGCGCAGCGAGGCGGCGATCCAGGTGAGGGGGGGCTCGCTCATGGCTTCACTTCCCGTCGTTCGGCATACAGGTACGCTCGTTCGCCTTGACGAACGGACCTCCACTTGTTCATTCTGGAAAACATGCGTTCGCTTCTCCGAACACCCATGGCCCCGATGATGGCACCTCTGGTACGCGACAGTGCACTGGTCTGGCTGGCGAGCGGGGTCGTCGGCGTCTCCTTCGGCGCCATCGCGGTCGCCGGCGGGCTGCCGGTCTGGGTGCCGGTGGTGATGTCACTGGTCGTGTACGCGGGCTCGGCGCAGTTCAGCGCGGTCGGCGTGCTGCTGGCCGGGGGCGGGCCGCTGGCCGCGGCGGCGACCGGGCTGCTCCTGAACACCCGGACGGCCGCGTTCAGCCTGGCCGTCGCCGATGTCATCGGCGGCCGCGGCCGTCTCGCCCGCTTCCTCGGCGCCCACCTCGTCACCGACGAGACGGTGGCCTTCACGCTCGCCCAGCGGGACCCGGCACAGCGCCGGGCGGCCTTCTGGGTGAACGGGCTCGGCCTGTTCGCCGCCTGGAACACCGGTGTCCTCGCCGGCGCGCTCGCCGGGACCGCGCTCGGCGACACGGCGACCTACGGCCTCGACGCCGCCTTCCCGGCCGTACTGGTGGCCCTGGTCCTGCCGACCCTGCGCACGGACGCCCGTATACGACGGTGCGCGCTGCTCGGCGCCGCACTGGCCCTGGCGGTGACACCGGCCGTCCCGGCGGGGGTGCCGGTGCTGCTGGCACTGGCGGGGCTGGTCCGGTACGGCCGTGGGGAGGCGTCGGCGTGAACGTCACGGTTGCCATGATCCTGGCGCTGGCGGTGGGGACGTACGCCTTCCGGCTGGTCGGCCCGGCGCTGCACGGGCGGGTGGAGCTGCCCGCGCGCGTCCAGGAGCTGCTGTCGGCGGCCGCGGTGGTGCTGCTCGTGGCGCTGCTGGCGACGGGGGCGCTGACGGAGGGCGGTGGCTTCGCGGGGTGGGCGCGGCCGGTCGGGGTGCTGGTCGCGGGTGTGCTGGCGTGGCGCGGGGCGCCGTTCCCGCTGGTGGTGCTGGCGGCGGCCGGGGCCACCGCGCTGCTGCGGGCGGCGGGGGTGGCGTGAGGGGGGCTCATGGGAGAATCGCCGGATGACCAACGGGGAAGAGAACGACCACGGGGAGAGCGGCGGGAGTGCCGCGGGCAACAAACTGGCGATGGGGATGTCCGTCGGGCTCAGCCTCGGCGTGGGCATCGGCGTCGTCCTGGGGATGACCGTCTTCGACAACCTGGCCCTCGGGCTGTCGGTGGGGATGTGCATGGGCGTCGCCGTCGGCACCGGGGTCGGTGTCGGCCGGATGCGGGCCGACGAGCAGGAAGACGGAGGCGAGTAGCCGTCCTCCTCCGCTAGGGTCCCCGGCCATGACCGAAGCCGACTTCCTCACCACCACCCGCACCTTCTACGACGCCATCGCCGAGGACTACGCGACCGTCTTCAAGGACGCCCTCGCGAACAGGCCCCTGGAGCGGGCGATGCTGGCGCTGTTCGCCGAACTCGTCGACGGGGACGGCCCGGTGGCCGACCTGGGCTGCGGGCCGGGCGAGGCGACCGGGCATCTCGCCGCGCTGGGGCTGCCGGTGTTCGGCGTCGACCTGTCGGAGTCGATGCTGGCGATCGCCCGCCGTGAGAACCCGGGGCTGCGTTTCGAGCGGGGCTCCATGCTGGAGCTGGACATCCCGGAGGGCACGCTGGCCGGCGCCATGTCGTTCTACTCGTCCATCCACACCCCGGTGGAGCAGCTCCCGGCGCTCTTCGCCGAGTTCCACCGCGTACTGGCGCCGGGCGCGCCGCTGCTCGTCGCGTTCCAGGCCGGCGACGAGCACCGCCACCACGACCGGCCCTTCGGTCACCCGGTCGCGCTCACCTTCCTGCGCCGCCGCCCGGAGGACATCGCCGAGCTGCTGACGGCGGCCGGATTCGCCCTCGTCTCCCGGACGGTCCGCGAGCCGGACCCGGCGTTCGACGAAACGGTCGCGCAGGCGTTCCTGAGCGTGCGCAAACCCGCCGCCGCCTGACGTCGTACATCGTTTGACATCCTCCCCCTCTAAAAGAGGGGGATTCCAACCCAGATAGGTTGAGGTTCACGGGCGCTCGAACGGCCGGCGGCCGCTGTCACCCCTCCGGCACCGGCTGACCGCCGGGGACGGGGGATCCCGCCCTGTCCTGCCGCGACATTGTTCGCTGCGTTCTCATCCGCGTTGCAGGTGAACCCGCAGGACACACAGACGAAGTCGGCTTGGCTCTTGCGCGACTTCTTCTCGATCCAACCGCAGGCGGAGCAACGCAGACTGGTGAAGGGTGCGGGAACGTCCTCGACCCGGCCCGGAGCCTTGTCCCGCGTGCGTCGCCGCAACAGCCCCCAGCCCTGGGCGAGGATCCCCCGGTTCAGCCCGGCCTTCTGCCCGACCCTCTTGCCAGGCTGCTCGACCGTCCCCTTCGCCGAGCGGGTCATGTTCTTGATGTTCAGCTTCTCGAACCGCACCAGACCATAGGTGCGGGCGAGCATGGTGCTGGTCTTCTCGCACCAGTCCTTACGCCGACCGGCTTCGCGCGCCTTGAGCCTGGCGACCTTGGCGTACCCTGCGGTCTTGGCCTCGCTGCCCCTCGGGGCGCGGGCAGCTCGGCGCTGGTGCTTGCGGATCTGTGCCCGTTCCTTGACGGTGAGTTGCGGGCAGTTCAGCTTCCGCCCGTCGGAGAGGGCTGCGGTGATCTTCACACCCCGGTCGATGCCGATGATCTCCCCCGTGCCGGGTGCGTCGATCGGCTCGGGAATGACGGCGAACGCGAGATGCCACTGCCCGTTGTGGAAGGTGACCCGGTACGTCTTCGCGGCGGGCAGGGTGGCACCTTTGCCCTTGCAGGACAGGCGGAAGCGCACCTAGCCGCAGCCGGGCACCTTCACCTGCGCCCAGCGCCGGTTCAGCTTCTGCACCACCACGCAGCGGCCCATGACCTGCTTGCCCTTGGCATTCAGCTTCAGCGATCCGTCCGCCTCGAACTCCGGTACGCGGTCGGTTCCGATGACGCGGAAGCCTTCATGCCGGAACTTCTTACGCCAGACGGGTTCACCGAACCCGGAGGTGAACCGGGCGTTCTTGGCCTTGGCGAAGTCTTTCAGGGCCTGCTGCTGCACGTCCGCGTTACCCGCCCCGAGCCATGCGTTCTCCCGCCGGGCCTCGGTGAGCTGGCGGCACTGCTCGGCGAAGCCGGGCGCGGCCCTGCGCCCCTTGTGCCAGTGCGAGTGCTGCTCGACGGCGAGGTTCCAGACGTACCGGGCGTGCGCGCAGTGGTCGAGCATGATGCTCGCCTCCTCGCTCGTCGGGTACAGCCGGAAGCGTGACATGCCGTGAACCTAGCCCACACGTTCCCCGACCGGGCAGGCCATCGATCAACATCACCTGTGTGAGTGACCAGGCCCCGGGAGGCGTCGGCAAGGCCGCCGCGTAGGGCTCGGCGTCAGTGGTCACCTCATGGGTCACCGTCCTGTGCAGTCAAGCGCCAGGCAGTCCTCCCAGGCTGCCTGGCTCAACAACGGCCGGAAGCGGGTGAACAGGGCGATCAGGTCGGCGCCGTAGTGGTCGCGGAACGCGGGATCGTGGTCAGCCAGGTCGAGTTCGTTCGCGGCGGTGACCTCGGCGAAGTCGCGGCGCAGGCCGGTGTCCGGGGCGTGGAGGTGACCGGTGAAACGATCACGGAAGGGCGAGCCCTCGTCCGCGAGGGTCGGACAAGAGGCCGCGCGGTCACAGGAGGCATAGAGGTACACGATCGACTCCGCCTCCGCTCCGATGATCCCTGCCAGTTCGCCACGGCGGTCGAGCGGCAGCAGGGCCGTCGGAAAGCCGTCCGTGCCGTAGAACGCGTGGCAGAGGCCAGCGAGTTGGAGAGCCGGGCGGGCGCTCCAGCGGGCGAGGCGGGTCCGTACGCGACGCAGGTGGGCGAGGAGGGTGCCACCGGGGTGCGGGACGGTCCCGGCGCCGAGATCCGCCAGAAGGGACTCGGCGACAGCGACGGGAGTCGACATGTGCGGTCCTTTCGGATCTCGCGGTCGTCTTTGGGTCGGCACCCGCTCCCTCCCCCGCACCGGTCCGGAATCCGGCGAGGGCGAGGAGCGGGTTGCCGCCCGGGCCCGTCCAGGATCGTCGTGCATCGGGCAAAGCCCAGTCAATCCTTGGGATTTGTGGCGAGCCCCAAGGATTAACTTGGGTGTCATGACTCTCGACGACCTGCGGGTGTTCGTGGCCGTGTGCCGGGCCGGAAGTCTCAGTTCGGTGGCGCGGGAGCTGGGGTGTACGCAGTCGGCCGTGAGCCAGCACGTGAAACGGCTGGAGCGGGAGACCGGGGTCGCGCTGCTGGAGCGGCAGCCTCGCGGGGTGGTGCCGACGCAGGCGGGGCGGGTGCTGGAGGCGGCGGCCGCCGAAGGGATATCCGGGCTGGACCTGGCGGTGCGGCAACTGCGGGATCTCGTCGACGGCGACAGCGGGTATGTGCGGGTGGCGACGGGGGCGACGACCGTACGGCACTTCATGTCGGAGGCGGTCGTCGCGTACCGGCGGCGGCACCCCCGGGTCAATCTGGAGTTCCGTACGGTGAGTTCGGGCCGGGGCAGCTTCGACGCGCTGGCCGACGGCACGCTCGACCTGGCCTGGATCACCCTGGGCCCACCGGTGCGCGGCATCGAGCAGCGGCCGGTGGTGGAGTTGCCGTGGGTGCTGGCGGTGCGGTCCGACGATCCGCTGGCCGAGCGGCCGTACGTCGACGCCGGTGCCGACATGGCTGACGTACGGCTGATCCGGCTGCCGCCGAACTCCGCGTCGGCGGCTCATCTGGACGCCGCCTGCGCGGAGCTGGGCGTCCGGTTCGCGCACGACACCAGCGTCGCCGACTGGGACACGGCGCTGCTGCTGGCCGAGCTGGGGGTGGGGCGGGCGGTGGTGCCCGCGTTGCCCGGGCTGGCGGTTCCGGGCGACGGTGACCTGCGCCTGATCCCCGTCCCCGCGCTGCGGCCGCTGCCGGTCGGCTGGGCCGTGCGCCGCTGGGAGGCGCTCGGTCCGCCGGCCCGGGCGTTCGCGGACCTGGTGGAGAGCTATCGGAAGTGAGCTGCCCCGGCGGCTACTTCAGGCCGATCTTCGCGCAGTCCGCCGCGTACTCGGGGGTGCAGATCTGGTCGACGCTGTAGACGCCGTCCCGTACCACCGTGTCCTTGATGTTCTTCTGCGTCAGGGCGACCACTGACACGAGCTGGGCCGGAATGTCGTCCTGGGTCGGGCTGTCGACCGAGTCCTGAGTGAGGGCGTCGAACTCGATGTCGCGGCCCTGGACCTTGTACACGGCCATCCTCGCGGCGTTGGTCGCCTCCAGCAGGAAGGACTTGTACACGGTCATGAACTGCTCGCCCGAGACGACCCGCTGCACCGCGTCCAGGTTCGCGTCCTGCCCGGTCACCGGCGGGATCTTGGTCGCGCCCGCCTCCTTGAAGGCGTCGATGACGCCGTCCGCCAAGCCGTCGCTCGCCGAATAGACGGCGGCGATGTCGCCGACCCCGACCGAGGCGATCGCCTTCTCCATGTTGGCCTTGGCGACCGCCGGAGACCACTTGTCGGTGTCGTACTTCTTGACGATGTTCACCGCGCCCTCGAGCTCGCTGAGGGCGCCCTTCTTGACCAGCGCAGTGTTCGGGTCGGCGGGGTCGCCGTTCATCATGACGACCTTGCCGGTCGCGGCCTTCGAGCCGAGGTCCTCGACGATCGCGCGGCCCTGGACCTCGCCGACCAGCTCGTTGTCGTGGGAGACGTACGCGTCGACGGGCCCCTCGGCGAGGCGGTCGTAGGCGATGACCGGGATGCCCGCGTCCTTGGCCTTCTGCACGTCCGGCGCGATGGCCTTGGAGTCCAGCGCGTCCAACAGGATGACGTCCACCTCGTCATCGATCATCCGCTGGAACTGCTCGCTCTGCCGCTTCGGGCTCGCCTCGGCATTGGAGTAGACGACCTTGCCCTTGTCGTCGGTGAGCGTCGCGACCTCCTTCTTGATGAGGGGGTAGTCGAACTTCTCGAACCGCGCCGTGTCCGTGTCGGGCAGCAGCAGCCCCACCGTGATGTCGTCCCCCTTCTCCGGCGCCGCCGAGCTGTCACCGCCCCCGATGCCTTCGATGGCGCCGCACGCGGTGAGCGACATCGCGGAGGCGGAGGCGGCGAGGGCCATGCCGACGCGGCGTATGGCGGAGACGTGGGGGGTGCGAGCGTTCACTACTGGGCCTTCCGAGCGGGGGGATCGGTGTTGCTACCCGGGATGGCGGTAGCCAACGCGTGGATGTCATGTCACGTCAAGAGGTTGTCGTAACGACATGGCAACCGTTTTCCCGGAAGGGCCCAGCAGGGCGGTGACCAGGCGAACTCCCGCCGATCTCCCGCCGATCGGGGATCAGATCAGCTCCTCCTTGAAGCCCTGCCGCCACGAGGGGTACCGCAGCTCCCAGCCGAGCTCCCGCTTGGTCCTGGCGTTGGAGAAGCCGTGGCCCTCCGTCATCAGGGACACCGCGAAATCCCCGGCCAGCAGCTTGGCCAGCCACCTGGGAACCCGCATCGGCCGCTTCGCCCCGGCGCACGCCGCCAGATACGGCAGCCAGTCGCGGACCTGCGCCGGCTCGTCGTCGACGACGTTGAACACGCCCCGCGCCTGCTTCTCCACGGCCAGGACGGTGGCGCTCGCCGCGTCGTCGAGGTGGATCCACGAGTTCCAGCCGGTGCCCTCGCCGACGAGCGGGAACTTCCGCTTGCGGATCATCTCGACCACGTCGTCGCTGGCGCCCGGGCCGTAGAACCCGCCGTATCGCAGGACCGTGCCGCCGGCCTTGGGCACCACGTCCTGGATGTGCAGGACCCCTGCGGAGAGCCTGCGCACCACCGGCACCGGGCCCGGATCGATCGGGTCCTCCTCGGTCACCAGCCCCGTGCCGGGCCCGTAGCTCTGCGCGAAGCTCTGTACGACGACGTGGGGCACGCCGGTCGCCTCGGCGGCGGCCAGCAGATGGTCCGTACCCTCGATGCGCAGCCGGTTGGTGGGGGCGAAGAACCGGTCGGGGTGGCGCATGTCGGGCTTGCCGCCGCCGAGCCCGGTCATCTCGTGCACGATCGCGTCCGGCCGCGCCTGGGCCACCGCCTCGCCGACCGACATCGCGTCCAGCCCGTCCATCACGACGCCCTCGGCGCCCAGCTTCGCCAGCAGGCCCAGCTTGGCCGCGCTCGTCGTCGTAGCCGTCACCTGATGCCCCCGGGCCACGAGCTGCGGCACCAGACGCCGCCCCAGGGCCCCGGCTCCGCCTGCCACGAACACCCGCATGACCATCACCTTCCCGATTTCGGACCGTGTCTTGTCGAAACCTTGGACGAGATGGCCCGGCCGTCTGTGACATGGCAGGGACGCATCCGGGTGGAGATCGCCGCGAGGGCGACCGCGACCTGGCGACTGCGACCTATGGCCTCACCCCTCGTACAGCCCCTCCACCTCCGCCGCGAAGTCCCGCATGATCGCCTCCCGGCGCAGCTTCATCGACGGGGTCAGATGGCCGTCCATCTCGGTGAAGTCCGTCGGCAGGATCGCGAAGCGGCGGATCGACTCCGGTCTGGACACCAGCTTGTTCGCCTCGTCCACGGCGCGCTGCAGGACCGCCCGCAGCTCGTCGTCGGTGACGAGGAGTTCGGCGGGCACGGAGTGCTTGCCGTTCATCCGGCGCCAGTGGGTGACGCCGTCCATGTCCAGGGTGATCAGCGCGGAGACGTACGGTTTTCGGTCGCCCAGGACGATGCACTGGGAGATCAGGGGGTGCGAGCGCAGCCAGTTCTCCAGGGGCGCCGGGGCCACGCTCTTGCCGCCGGCCGTGATCAGGAGTTCTTTCTTGCGGCCGGTGATCGTCAGATAGCCCTCGTCGTCGAGGGCACCGATGTCCCCCGTCGGCAGCCAGCCGTCCGCCGCCGCCGGGACGACGCCGCCCGCGGCCGGGTCCCAGTAGCCGCGCAGCACCTGGTCGCCGGCGATGAGGATCTCGCCGTCGGCGGCGATGCGGACCCGGGTGCCGGGCAGTGGCCAGCCGACCGTGCCCAGGCGGGGCTTGAGCGGCGGTGTCACCGTGGCCGCGCCCGTGGTCTCGGTCAGGCCGTAGCCCTCGTAGATCTCGATGCCCGCCCCGGTGTAGAAGGCGGCCAGGCGCCGGCCTAGGGGTGAGCCGCCGCAGATCGCGTACTTCACCCGGCCGCCCATCGCGTTGCGGATACGGCGGTAGACCAGGGGGTCGTAGAAGGCGCGGGCCGTCTTCAGCGCCGTGCCGGGGCCCGACCCCGTCCCGCCCGCCTTGGCCTCCAGCGCCTCTCCGTAGCGCTCGGCCACCGACGCCGCGCGGTCGAAGGACGAGACGCGGCCGCCCGTCTCGGCCTTGGCGCGGGCGCTGTTGAAGACCTTCTCCAGCATGTAGGGGATGGTCAGCAGACAGGTCGGGCGGAAGGCCGCGAGGTCCGGCAGCAGGTCCTCCGCCTTCAGGCTCGGCGCGTGGCCCAGGCGCACCCTGGCCCGTACGCAGGCCACCGCCACCATGCGGCCGAAGACGTGCGACATGGGCAGGAAGAGCAGCACCGACGCCTCTTCGCTGGTCCTCGCCTTGAAGATCGGGTAGAGCAGCTCGATGGCGTTGTCCACCTCGGCGAAGAAGTTGCCGTGGGTCAGCGCGCAGCCCTTGGGGCGGCCCGTCGTGCCCGAGGTGTAGATGAGCGTCGCCAGCGTGTCCGGCACCAGCATGCCGCGCCGTACGCCGACCTCCCCGTCCGGCTGCTGTGCGCCCAGCTCCCCGAGCCGCTGCACGTGGCCCTTCTCCATCACCCACATGTGGCGCAGGTCGGGCACCCGGTCGAGCTCGGGGCCGAGGGCGGCCGCCTGGGCGCTGGTCTCGGTGACCAGGGCCACCGCGCCGGAGTCCTGGAGGATCCAGCGGGTCTGGAAGACGGAGGAGGTGGGGTAGACGGGGACCGTCACCAGGCCGGCCGCCCAGGCGGCGAAGTCGAGGAGGGTCCACTCGTAGACGGTGCGCGCCATGACGGCGATCCGGTCGCCGGGCGTCAGCCCCTCGGCGATCAGCCCCTTCGCCACCTCCTGCACCTGCTCGGCGAACTGAGCCGCCGTCACCTCCGTCCACCGCCCGTCCTCGCCCTTGCGGCTGAGGATCACGGCGTCGGGGGCCGCCGCCGCGTTGTCGAAGGGCAGGTCCGCGAGCGACCCATGGGTCACCGGCGGCGCGAACGGGGGTACGTACGCCTCCCTTACGGCACCGTCCAGTCGCCGCGTCTCGGGCCGCACCAGGTTCGGTCCGGGGGTGTCGTCGTAGGCGGCCGAGGGGGCGAAGGACGGAAGCGGGGTGGACACGGGCGGCTCCTGCGACGGGCGTGCAGCGGGAAAACTGCTTGCTGCATGACGTACGTGCCTCGCGCACCGTGGCGTTCACCTGCCGAGGCCTGCGGAAACGGGTTACCGCTGGTTAGGCAGGCGATCGTACGGTGCCCGCGTGTGGGGGTTGTGCGGGTTCGGGGGTGGTCCGGGGCCGGGTATGTGCAACGTCGGGGGTTATGTGAGGGACACTCAGCTTCGCCTCACCTTCTTCTTACCTTCGCTCCAGAACCGCCGTGACGCCCTGGCCGCCCGCCGCGCACACGGAGATCAGGCCGCGTCCCGAACCGCCCTTGTCCGCCAGCGACTTGGCCAGCGTCGCCACGATCCGGGCGCCGGTCGCCGCGAAGGGGTGACCGGTCGCCAGCGAGGAGCCGGTGACGTTCAGCCGGGTGCGGTCCAGGGTGCCGAGTCCCCGCTTCTCCCACGCCGCCAGCGTGGCCAGCACCTGGGAGGCGAAGGCCTCGTGGATCTCGACGAAGTCGAAGTCGGCGAGGGCGAGTCCGGCGCGCTCCAGCATGCGCGGCACAGCGTACGCCGGTGCCATCAGCAGCCCGTCCTCGCCGTCCGCGACATCGCCCCGGACGAAGTCCACGGCCGCCGTCTCGTGGGCGGTGAGGTAGGCCAGCGGTTCCAGTCCCCGGCGCTCGGCCCACTCCTCGCTCGCCAGCAGCACGACCGCCGCCCCATCCGTCAGCGGCGTCGAATTGCCCGCCGTCATGGTGGGGTCGGGCCGGTCCAGGCCGAACACCGGCTTCAGCGCGGCGAGTTTCTCCGGCGTCGACCCGGGGCGCAGGTTCTGGTCCCGCTCCAGGCCGCGGAAGGGCACCACCAGGTCCTGGAAGAAGCCGCGATCGTACGCCGCCGCCAGCCGCTGATGACTCGTGGCCGCCAGCTCGTCCTGCGCCTCGCGGGTGATACCCCAGGCGCGGGCGGTGACGGCGGCGTGCTCACCCATGGAGAGCCTGGTGCGGGGCTCGGCGTTGCGCGGGATGTCGGGGACGAGGTGGGACGGCCGGACGCGCGCCAGCGCCTTGACCCGCCCGCCCAGGGACTTGGCCCGCCTCGCCGCCAGCAGGATCCGGCGCAGCTCGTCGTTGACGCCGAGGGGCGCGTCGCTCGCCGTGTCCGCGCCGCCCGCGATCGCCGACTCGCTCTGGCCGAGCGCGATCTTGTTGGCGGCGGCGATCACGGCCTGCAGGCCGGTGCCGCAGGCCTGCTGGATGTCGTACGCGGGCGTGCGCGCGTCCAGCTTCGAGCCGAGGACGGTCTCGCGGGCGAGGTTGAAGTCGCGGGCGTGCTTGAGGACGGCCCCGGCGACGAACTCGCCGACCGCGCCCGGATCGCCCAGCCTGTACCGCTCGACCAGTCCGTCGAGTACGGCCGTGAGCATGTCCTGGTTGGAGGCGGTGGCGTACGGGCCGTCCGAGCGGGCGAACGGGACACGGGTGCCGCCGATGACCGCCACGCGCCGCACCGCCGGCGCCGAAAGGGAGCTCATCTCCACTCACTCCTCACGTCCAGCATGGCCTTACCTCGGGTAACCTTACTCCGGAGTCAGCACCGGAGCGCACTGGGAGTGGGACATGGCCGACCGCTATCTGAGCTTCACCGGTACGGCCCCCGGCCGCTTCCTCAACCGCCGCCTGGGACTGCCCCAGCCGGCGGCCCTCAGACGCTGGTCGCCGGAGCACCCCGCGCTGAAGGGGGACCGGCTCCTGCTCACCGCCGGAAAGTCGGACCTCGACCTGGCCGACGCGGGCCTGGACCTGACGCCCTCCTCCGAGAGGCCGGCCGCCGTCCTCCTGGACGCCACCGGGGTCCGGGACGTCGAGACGCTCGCCGAGGTGCACGCCGCCCTCCACCCGGTCCTGCGGTCGGTCGCGGACAGCGGCCGGGTCGTCGTCCTCGGCGCACCCCTCGACCCCGCCGACCACCACCAGGCGGCCGTCCAGCAGGCCCTGGAGGGCTTCACCCGCTCGCTCGGCAAGGAGATCGGACGCGGCCGCACGGTCAATCTCGTACGGCTCACCGACGCGCGTGCCGCCGGATCAACCCTGCGCTTCCTCCTCTCCCCCAAGTCGGCCTACGTCAGCGGCCAGGTCGTCGAGGTGGGGCCGGCGGACTGGACGGACGGCACTACGGATGACACTCAGGCCGCGCCCGACGTCCCCGACCGCCCCCTGACCGGCCGCACCGCCCTGGTCACCGGCGCCGCGCGCGGCATCGGTGAGGCGGTCGCCGAGACGCTGGCCAGGGACGGCGCCCGGGTCGTCGTCCTCGATGTGCCGCAGGCCGAGCGGGACGCCCGGCGGGTGGCCGACCGGCTCGGCGGCACCGCCCTCGCGCTCGACATCACCGCCCCCGACGCGGGCGAGCGCATCGCACAGGCGCTGCCGGACGGGCTGGACGTGCTGGTGCACAACGCCGGGATCACCCGTGACCGTCGGCTGGTCAACATGCCCGCCGAGCGCTGGAGTTCGGTGCTCGACGTCAATCTCGCGAGCGTGCTGCGCACGACGGACGCGCTGCTGGCGAGCGGGACCCTGCGGCGGGGCGGCCGGATCGTGGCGACGGCGTCTACTACCAGCCGTCGACCTGGCATCGCGGCCAGGTCGAACGCGTATGCGGCCAGAGCGTCTCTGACGGGCTCGGCGAGCCAAAGCGCTGCTCGGAGCAAGAACCCGTCGCCTTCGTGCCCTGGTACTGAACAACAGGAGCTGTCAGCCCGCGTGGCACATCCCTCCGGACGCTGGTCGATCAGGTCTCGCGACCTCACCGAGGAGGGTGCCCGACGTCGCCTGGGCGCTGGGCGTGCGGGTCACAGTCTGCCACACAACGGCTACGTTCCGCTAATCCGACCATGCCTTTAGCTGGGGGCGTCTGATGGATCTCGTGCTCACCAGTGCTCCTTCCCTTCCGCCCCTGCTCACCCAGGGCGCCCTGCTGTCACCCTTCAAACGACCCGGACCCGACGCGGAGTTCCCGCGCACCCGCCTCGTGCTGCCGGGACTTCGGGTCGACCTCGCCCGGCTGGCCGCGTACGAGAGGGTGTGCGGCTTTCCCACCGGGGAGGACGCCCTGCCGGTGACCTATCCGCACGTGCTCGGCTTCCCGCTGGCGATGCGGCTGATGAGCGGCCGGGACTTCCCGCTGCCCCTGCTCGGGCTCGTCCACACCTCGATCACGATCACCCAGTACCGGGCTCTGGCGGCCACCGAGGAGTACGAACTCTCCGTGCGCGTCGACGGGCTGGCGCCGCACCGGCGCGGCACGGAGGCCGCCGTGCTCACCGTGGTCCGCGCGGGCGAGGAGGTCGTATGGGAGTCGCGGAGCACATATCTGGCCCGGCATCGCACCCCGCACCGGGCCCCCGAACCGGCGACGGGGGCGCGCGAGCCCGCGAAGGAGGCGCGCGAGCCCGCGAAGGAGGTGCGCGAGCCCGCGAAGGAGGTGCGCGACCCTGTGAAGGAGGCGCGCGGGCCGCTGCCCGCCGTCGCCGGGTGGCGCATCGCCGGTGACGTCGGCCGTCGCTACGGCGCCGCCTCGGGTGACCGCAACCCCATCCATCTGCACCCCCTCACCGCCCGCCTGTTCGGCTTCCCGCGTGCCATCGCGCACGGCATGTGGACGGTGGCCCGCTGCCTCGCCGCGCACGGGGTGCCTGAACGGGTCCGGGTGGATGCGAAGTTCCGGGCGCCGGTGCTGCTGCCGGGGACGGTGACGTACGCCGCCGAGGGCGGGCGGTTCGAGCTACGGGGCGGCGGCGAGCGCGTTCATCTGGCCGGGGAGGTCTGTCCGCTCGCCTCGTGAGCGGCGTCCGGCGGCGTCCAGGGCTTGCCGTCCATCAGGTTGCCCAATCCGGACCAGGCGAAGTTCATCAACGTGGCCGCCGCCTGTCGCGCCGTCACCCCCGGCGCGGCGTTGGCCCAGTCGGCGAGCGACTCGGCGGCCCCCACGAGAGCCTCGGCGAGACCGGCGACCTCACTCTCGGGGAAGTCGGGGTCGCGGTGCGCCTCCCGGGCGGCCGCGACGATCAACTGGGTCACGAACGCCACGATCTCGGCGCGCATCTCGTCGACCTCGGAGGCGAACGGCTCGCCGTGGGTGCGGGCCTGGAGGTGCAGGACGGACCAGCCGTCCGGGTTCTGGGAGGTGTGCGCGAAGAACGCGCCGAGGCCTTCCCAGAGTTGGCGGTCGGCCGGCAGTTCGCGCCGCACGCCGGCCCGCACGGCCGCGGTGAGTGCTGCGGCCTCGCGGCGTATGCAGGCAGTGAACAGATCTTCCTTCGAATTCAGGTACAGGTACACCAACGGCTTGGAAACGCCCGCGAGTTCGGCGATCTCGTCCATCGACGCGGCCATGTACCCGCGCTGCCCGAACGTCCGCACGGCGGCGTCCAGCATCTGCTGCTCACGGACGGCCCGCGGCATCCGCTTGGTCTTCACGGCACCCATGCCGATTAGCGTACGGGCCGGGAGGGTCGATCCCACCCGGCCCGCTGCGAACCGCTGCCCTACTTGTCGCCGTTCATCTCGTCCACGAGCCGCCCGAGCCGCTCCGTCCGCTCGCCCCACGGCTGCCCGTCGCCGGACGGCAGGGCCGTCATCCGGGGCAGCAACTGCGCCGTGAGGAGGGTCGACAGGGCCGAGGTGTCGGCGCTCGTGCCGTCGGTGCGCACGACCACCGGCTGCGGGGCCTTCCCGGCGAGCTTCGCGCCCACCTCCAGGCGGCGCCGGGCCAGTTCGTACTGCAGGACGGCGCGGTTGTCGCGGTAGGCCTTGGCGAGGGCGCGCTGGGCGCGGGCCTCGTTCTCGGCGGCGATCAGGCCGCTGCGACCGCGCGTCTCGATCTCGAACCGCACGCGCTGGGCGTTGGTCTCCTGCTGCTCCAGCAACTGCGCGACCTCTTCGCGGGCCCGGTTCAGCGCGGCCTTGACCTCGACGATCCGGGCGTCGCGCACCTTCTTGGCCCGCTCGATGTCCATGCCGAGCTGGTCGATCCGGCGCTTGCGGATCAGGCCCCACTCCTGCTCGTAGGCGGTGCGCTCCTTGGCGACCCGCTCCCGGGTGGCCAGGTGCTGCTGGTACTGCGCCGGAAGCTGCACATCCGGGATGTTGGAGCCGGTGATGCGCACGCCGTAGACGGAGAGCTGGCGGTTGAGCAGCTCCTGCATGTCGGCCACGTCCGAGCCGCGCAGGTCGTAGGCGCGCTCGGTGCGCATCTTCCGCGCCCGCTGCCGGATCGCGTCCTGTACGGCGCTGGAGAGCACCAGGTCGAAGTTGCCCGCGCCGATGGTGCGGACGAACAGCACGGCGTCGGTGATGCGGAACTTCAGGAAGAACTCGATCGAGCGCAGCGGCACGTTCTCCTGCGTCGGGCAGGCCATCACCGGTGCCGAGTACGGGATCTCGGTGGCCGTGTCGACGACGAAGTCCACCCGGGACCACGGGTGCCACAGGTAGTGGCGGCCGGCGTCCAGGGTGCGGGTGACGGCGCCGTAGCGGGTCAGCACGCCGTTGGTGCCCTGCTCGATCTCGACGATCGAGGAGCGCCACCACCACAGCGCGCCGATCAGCAGCAGCACGGCGCCGCCGATGTAGGAGAGGGAGGCCAGGGCGCCGTAGGCGAGGTCCCCGGCGGTGGAGTCGGACTCCGCCTCGCCCACGGACAGCATCACGCCCATGAGCAGGGCGTAGACGCCGAGCCACAGCGGCAGCATCCACCACAGGCGGCGCCGGTGGCGCGGGATGATGACCGGGATCAGGGTGTCGGCCTCGCCGCCGCGCAGCAGGCGCGCGATGTCGCTCCAGGGGGCGACGGCCTCGGAGATGACCGACCTGCGGTTGGTACGGGCGCTGCTCACTGGGCGGCCTCCTCGGATGCGTCGGAGCTGTCGGCCGATGCGGACTGGTCGGGCACCTGCGGCACCGTCGGCCGCTCAGCGGCGAGCAGCGCGCCGATCTCGCCCTCGCGCGCGGCGATCCGCTCGGACACCTCGGCCAGGCGCGCCCGTACGGCGGCCATGTCCTCGTCGGAGAACAGTTCCGTGCCGCGCTCGCCGACCAGTTCGCGGGCCAGCTCCAGGAAGTCGATCCCGGCGTCCGCGGTGCCGCCGATGCGCACGAGCCGCGGCAGGTGGTCGGCGACCTGCTCCAGCGTGTCCAGCACCTGCTGCTGGTAGCGGTATTCGAGGATCTCGGGCGCCTCGGCCGCGGTCACGGCGCGGATGTCGAGGGCCTGTGCCTCCAGGAGGGCCGCGTTCGCCTTCGCCTCCGACTCGGCCTGGACGTAGCGCTGCCGGGCGAGTGCCTCGGCGCGGTTGGTCTCGCGCTCGACGGCCGTGTCCATCTGCGCCTGGTACTGGGCGATGTCGGCCTGGATCGCGGAGAGCGTCTCCTGGCTGGAGGCGAGTTCCCGGGTGAGGTCGCCCTCGTCCTGCTCCTTGCGCAGTTGAAGCGCGTACTCGTGGGTGTAGGCCTCCTTGGCCACCCGCACCATCTCGGGCGCCGCGAGGTCCATGCGGTAGCGCTGGTCGGAGGGCTCGGCATGGGTGATGTTGGCGTTGGTCAGCTCGACGGCCGGGCGGAACTGCTGGTTGAGCTGCTCCAGCAGACGGCCGGTGTCCTCGCCGACCATGTCGTAGATGCCGGCGGCCTCCTGCTCGTAGATGAGGCTGCGGATGGTCTCGCTGACGGCGTTGCTCAGCTTCTCCTCGAAGCCGCGCACCGCGCCGAGGGTGTAGACGAACTCGGTGGGGTCGCTGATGCGGAACTGGATGAACAGGTCGATCGACGCCTTCACACCGCCCCGGGTCGGCGCCTCGCGCACCGGCGCGTTGAACGGGTACTCGCGCGTGGTGTTGACGATGTACGACACCCGCTTCCACGGGCTCAGCAGCACGACCCGGCCCGGCCCCACGACCTTCTCCAGCTTGCCGAACCGGGTGATCAGCGCCTGGCAGCCGTCCGGCACCATGACCATGCCCTGCCGCCACCACACGAAGCCGACGGCGAGGACCGACACGACCCAGTAGTGCACGCCGAACAGCGGGTTGGTCAGGACGTCGGCACCCGCGGCCCCGACGATCGACGCGCCGACCGCGCCCAGCACGAGCAGCATCAGCACCGGCAGCATGGAGACGATCGAGCGGCCCTTGGGGATCACCATCGGGCAGATGGCATGCACCATCTCGCCGCCCTCGCGCACCTGCTCGCTTCTGCCGAGCGCCTCCCCGGCCTCGTCCAGCGGCACGGTCTTCTGCCGCATGACGGTGGCGGTGGAGCCCTGTTCCCGGGCGGCCGGGAAGTCGGCCGGGTCGATGCCCTGGCCCTGGACGTCGTACTGCTCGCCGCCGTCCGTCCCCGTCCCTCGTCCGCCGGTCTGCCGCCGCAGTTCCTGCTGCGCGGCCGCCCGCGGATCGGTGCCGGAAGCGACGGCTTGGGCGAGGCGTTGTGCGCCCTGCTTCGCGCGGGCTCGCGCTTGTGCCACGGTTCCCCCTTGTGGTTCCGATGCCCGTTGGATGCGGGTCCTACTGGTCATACACCGGTCGGCCCGATGTGGTTCCAGCCATCCCACAACATGATCCGGACAAGGGTAAGGGAGGGGCCCGGCACAGTTACCTGTCGGTATCACTGCCGGAACCCGGCAGAGACCGTACGGCGACCCTACGAGGTCTGGGAAGCCTGCCCCTGCGCGCGAGCCGTGTCGTCGGCCGTGTCCTCCTGGCTGCGGTTCGCCTCCAGGTTGGCCTTCATCCGGTCGACGCGCTGGACGATCCCGGCAGACGCGCGGTCCCGCTCCTTGCGCAGCACGACGAAGCTGATCGGGGCCGAGATCACCAGCGCGAGCAGGACGATCCACATGCCGTTGGAGTCGCCGAGGCCGCGCGGGGCGACACCGGAGTAGACGAGGCCCCAGACGACCACGAGGCAGCCCACGAAGATCCCGAGGCGCATCAGTGTGTAGCGGAGCATCTCAATCCACTCTTTCGATTCCAAACAGGGCCACCGTCCAGTGAAGCACGGCGGGCCACCGATCTTGCAGGGGGGTCGCTGCGGCTCAGTCGAGCGGCAGCAGCATGATCACGTCGTCCCGGTCCTCGCCCGGGGCGACCCGGATGGCGTCGGCCAACCGGCCGAGTCACGTTTAGTCAGCGAATGCTCCCTCTGGGTGATAGGCTGGCCGAGAGAGCTACCCGTCGGGGCGCTTGCAGCCGAGGACCGCAGGGAAGGTGGACCAGCCCCACTGAGGACTTCGCGCAAGCCCATCGGGGTCGTAAGACGCGGATCGCCGAGGCGGAACAGCGCGCCTTCCGACCCCGAAGACCGTTCGCGGGGCGTCCGGGACATCCCGGTTGCGGAGCTCAGCCACTGGCCGGGCTTTGCGAGGAACGGTGTGGCTGTACACGGTGACCGCAGGTCATCAGCCAACGCAAAGGTGAAGGATGCGGGAGGGGCGTCCCCCTCCCGCAACACCAATCCCGCGCTTACTACGTCAGCGCTCGCGCCGCCACTTTCAGATCGGAGACCAGCCCGTCGTACGCGGCCTTGCGGTCCTCGTCATCCTGCGCCCGCAGCACCGACGACGGATGCACCGTCGCCACCAGTCTCTCCGGCCGCCCGTGGATCTCGCGCTCCAGCAGCGCCCCGCGCGCCTGCCCGACCCGGAACGACGACCCCAGCAGCGCCTTGCCCGCGCTCGCGCCCAGCACCACGATCAGCTCCGGCTCCACCACGGCCAGTTCGGCGGCCAGCCAAGGGCCGCACGCCGTCATCTCACGCAGGGACGGCGCCTTGTGGATACGGCGCTTGCGGGGCTCCGCGCGCGTGAACTTGAAGTGCTTGACGGCGTTCGTGACATACGCGTCGCCCGGATCGATACCGGCCTCCGCCAGGGCCCGGTCGAGCAGTCTGCCGGCGGGGCCGACGAACGGCTTGCCCTGGCGGTCCTCCTGGTCGCCGGGCTGCTCACCGACGAGCATGACGCGCGCGTCCGCCGTCCCGGCGCCGAACACGGTCTGGGTCGCGTCGCGGTGCAGGGGGCAGCCACGGCAGCCGGCGGCGGCCCGGCGCAGCGCCGGGAGGCCGCCGCGATCGGGGAGGAAGGGTTCGGCGGTGTAGGCGTCCTCGGGTGCCTTTGTGCTCACCATGGCGCCCGAGTACCCGCCGTGGCGCATCGGACCCGTGCCGACCGGGTCGGACGGTCAGACGCGCATGGGCTGCGGGGACTCCCTGCGCGCCGGGTCCGGGCCGTCGTACTCGCGGATGACCTCGTAGCGCGTGTTGCGCTCCACCGGGCGGAACCCGGCGTCCCGGATCAGGTCCAGCAGGTCCTCGCGGGTCAGCTTGTTCGGCGTGCCGTAGTTGTCCGCGTCGTGGGTGATCTTGTACTCGACGACCGAGCCGTCCATGTCGTCCGCGCCGTGCTGCAGCGCGAGCTGCGCGGTCTGGACGCCGTGCATGACCCAGAAGACCTTGACGTGCGGGACGTTGTCGAAGAGGAGACGGGAGACGGCGAAGGTCTTCAGGGCCTCCGCGCCGGTCGCCATCTGGGTGCGCTCCTGAAGGCGGTTGCGGATCTTGCCGTCCTTCATGTCCACGAAGTCGTGCTGGTAGCGCAGCGGGATGAAGACCTGGAAGCCGCCGGTCTCGTCCTGGAGCTCACGGAGCCTGAGCACGTGGTCCACCCGGTGCCGCGGCTCCTCGATGTGGCCGTAGAGCATGGTGCACGGGGTCTTCAGACCCTTCTCGTGCGCCAGGCGGTGGATACGGGACCAGTCCTCCCAGTGGGTGCGGTGGTCCACGATGTGCTGTCGGACCTCCCAGTCGAAGATCTCCGCGCCGCCGCCGGTCAGCGACTCCAGACCGGCGTCGATGAGCTCGTCGAGGATCTCGGACGCGGACAGGCCGCTGATCGTCTCGAAGTGATGGATCTCGGTGGCCGTGAAGGCCTTCAGGGAGACGTTCGGGAGGGCGGCCTTGAGCTCCCGCAGGGAACGCGGGTAGTACCGCCACGGGAGGTTCGGGTGCAGCCCGTTGACGATGTGCAGCTCGGTGAGGTTCTCCGACTCCATCGCCTTGGCCAGCCCCACGGCCTCCTCGATGCGCATCGTGTACGCGTCCTTCTCCCCCGGCTTGCGCTGGAAGGAGCAGTAGGCGCAGGAGGCCGTACAGACGTTGGTCATGTTGAGGTGCCGGTTGACGTTGAAGTGCACGACGTCACCGTTCTTGCGGGTGCGCACCTCGTGGGCGAGACCGCCGAGCCACGCCAGGTCGTCCGACTCGTACAGCGCGATGCCGTCCTCACGGGTCAGGCGGACACCCGCCCTGACCTTGTCCTCCAGCTCGCGCTTGAGCCCGACGTCCATGCGTGCACCTCTCTCAGACAGACTCCGTAAACCGTACGCCTACACTTCCTCGGGCAATTCCCCGACCCGGTTCTCCCACTTGGTGGAGAGCACGATCGTCGTACGGGTCCGGGAGACGCCCTTCGTCCCGCTGAGCCGCCGGATGATCTTCTCCAGGCCGTCCACGTCCGCCGCGCGCACCTTGAGCATGTACGAGTCGTCGCCGGCGATGAACCAGCAGTCCTCGATCTCGCTCAGGTCCCGCAGCCGGCTCGCCACGTCCTCGTGGTCGGTGGCGTCGGAGAGCGAGATGCCGATCAGCGCGGTGACGCCGAGGCCGAGCGAGGCGGCGTCGACGGTGGCGCGGTAGCCGGTGATGACGCCGGCCGCCTCCAGCCGGTTGATGCGGTCGGTGACGCTGGGGCCCGACAGGCCGACGAGGCGCCCCAGCTCCGCGTAGGAGGCCCGGCCGTTCTCCCTCAGGGCCTGGATGAGCTGCCTGTCCACCGCGTCCATGCGATTGAAAGCCTTCCGCTGAAGAGGTCTGACGTAGTTCCTGAACTGATGCCTGAAGTACTGCTGCCTGAAGTGATGAGTGCCGCTCAGTCGGTCCGGGCGCCCCCGCCCAGTTCGCCCTTCCAGCGGCGGTAGAGCCGGTGTTCGACGCCCGCCGCGTCGAGCACCCGCCCCGCGACGAAGTCCACCAGGTCCTGGATGTGCGTGGCCCCGGCGTAGAACGCGGGCGAGGCCGGGACGACGCTCGCGCCCGCGTCGTCCAGCGTCACCAGGTGCCGAAGCGTCTGCCCGTTCAGGGGCGTCTCCCGTACGGCGACCACGAGCGCGCGCCCCTCCTTCAGGGTCACGCTCGCCGCCCGCTGCAACAGGTCCTTGGACAGCCCGAGCGCGACTCCGGCGACGCAGGCCGTGGAAGCGGGCACGATCAGCATCCCCTTGGTGGGATACGACCCCGAGGACGGCCCGGCGGCGAGGTCCCCGGCGTTCCAGTACCGCACGCCCTCGATGTCCGCCTCGAAGGTGCCGGGCTTGCCGTCGGCGCCCCGCGCGAGCCACTCCCGCAGGTCGTCCTCCCAGTGGGCGTCCCGGAAGGCGATCCCCGTCTCGTCGAGCAGGGTGAGCCGCGACGCCCGGCTGACGACCAGGTCGACGCGCTCCCCGGCGGCGAGGAGCGCGCGCAGCACGGCGGCGGCGTATGGGGTGCCGGAGGCGCCGGACACCCCTACGATCCAAGGCGCACGCGGCGTCTCTCCTGGCTTGACTGGGTTCACGACACCGAGCCTATCCGGCGTCGCGGGGTGGGAACCGACCAAGGGGGGCCAGGCGTTCCCAGGGGGGACGAAGTCGGGCGGGGGTTGCCATGCCGGGTACATCGGGTCCATGGGACACGGGGCGCGAGTGGTCGCGCGGTGAGCGGGCGTTGACAGCGGCCAAGCTGATGCTGGGCTGGGTGGCGCTGCTGTGGCTGCTGGAAGTGGCGGACGTGGTCAGCGGGCATGCGCTGGACCGGTTCGGCATCGTGCCGCGCGAGCCGTCCGAGCTGGTGGACGTCGTCCCGGCCTCCTTCATCCACTTCGGCTTCGCCCATGTCGCCGCGAACAGCGTGCCGCTGCTGGTCCTCGGGTTCCTGGCCGCGCTCGGCGGCATACGCCGGTTCCTGGCCGTCTGTGCCCTGGTCATCGTGGCGGACGGCATAGGGGTGTGGCTCATATCCCCGTCCGGCACCAACACCGCGGGCGCCTCCGGCCTGATCTTCGGCCTCTTCGGCTTCCTCCTGGTCACCGGCTTCGTGGAGCGCCGCCCGCTGGGCGTCCTGGTCGGCCTGCTGGTGGGCGCGATCTGGGGCAGCGCGATCCTGGCGGGCCTCGCCCCGACCCAGTCCGGCGTGAGCTGGCAGGGGCATCTGGTGGGCCTGGTGGCGGGCGTGGCGGCGGCGTTCGTCTTCCGCCGCCGGGCCGCGCTCAGGGCAGGGGGCGAACTTTAGGGCCGACGGTCGGGTCGGGGCCGTAGCGGATGATGACGAGCCATCACGTCGCTGCCTTCGGCGATCTGCGTCAGACCGATCTCCGTCAGACCGTCAGACCCCGAACCAGCAGATCCAGCAGCGCGCACACGAACAGGGCGATCCCGATGAACCCGTTGACGCTGAAGAACGCCCTGTTCAGGCGGGACAGGTCATGCGGGCGGACGATCGAGTGCTCGTACCCGAACGCGCCGGCCACGATCAGCAGGCCCAGCCAGAAGAACGTGCCCGCGTCCGTGACGACGGCGTACCAGGCGAACAGGGCCGTGGTGATCGCGTGGCAGGCCCGGGCGCCCCAGATCGCCGCCGGGATGCCGAAGCGGGCCGGCACCGACATGACGCCGATCTCGCGGTCGGCCTCGACGTCCTGGCAGGCGTAGATCAGGTCGAAGCCGCCGATCCAGATGCCGACGGCCAGGCCGAGGATCACCGCGTCCCAGGACCAGGACCCGGTGATCGCCAGCCAGCCGCCGACCGGGCCCATGGCCTGGGCCAGGCCCAGGATGGCCTGGGGGAAGTTCGTGAAGCGTTTGCCGTAGGGGTAGACCACCATCGGGATCACCGCGATGGGGGCGAGGGCCAGGCACAGGGGGTTCAGCAGGGCCGCCGCGCCCAGGAAGATCACCAGGGCGATCAGGGCGCCGGTCCAGGCGTGGCGGACCGACATCGCGCCGGTCACCAGCTCGCGGTGGGCGGTGCGCGGGTTCCGCGCGTCGATCTCGCGGTCGATGATCCGGTTGACCGCCATCGCGAAGGTGCGCAGGCCGACCATGCAGATGGTCACCAGGAGGAGCCGGCCCCAGTGGATGTTCCGGTCCAACTGGAACATCGCCGTCAGCGCGGCGATGTACGCGAAGGGCAGCGCGAACACCGAGTGCTCGATCATGACCAGGCGCAGGAAGGCTTTGGTGCGCCCTGGCTGAGGAATTGCGGCGGATGCACTGCTCACAGGCCGTACTCCGTCCACCGGCGCTCGACCGGACAACCCCCGCGTCGGCGGGGACGATCCACGCCAGGGCGACCGCTCTCCATGCTCCCTCGCTGCGTCACAGTCCGTATTCCTTCCAGCGTCGCGTCACCCGTTCGGCCGTATCCGGGTCCGAGAGGACCATGTCCGGCCAGCCGCCGTCGCGCGTGTAGCCCTCCTCGGGCCACTTCTTCGTCGCGTCGATGCCCGCCTTGCCGCCCCAGAACTGCTGGTAGGAGGCGTGGTCGAGATGGTCCACCGGGCCCTCGACCACCGACAGGTCGCGGGCGTAGTCCGTGTTGCCGAGCGCCCGCCAGGCGACCTCGTGCAGATCGTGCACATCGCAGTCGGAGTCGACGACCACGATCAGCTTGGTCAGGGACATCATGTGCGCGCCCCAGATCGCGTGCATCACCTTCTGGGCGTGCTTGGGGTACTTCTTGTCGATCGAGACGATCGCGCAGTTGTGGAAGCCGCCGGCCTCCGGCAGGTGGTAGTCCACGATGTCCGGGACGATGATCTTCAGCAGGGGGAGGAAGAAGCGTTCCGTCGCACGGCCCAGGGGTCCGTCCTCCGTCGGAGGCCGGCCTACGACGATCGACTGGAGCAGGGGGCGGCGGCGCATCGTCACACAGTCGATCGTCAGGGCCGGGAAGGGCTCCTGCGGGGTGTAGAAGCCGGTGTGGTCGCCGAAGGGCCCCTCCGGCAGCATCTCCCCGGGTTCCAGCCATCCCTCCAGCACGACCTCGGCCTGCGCCGGGACCTGGAGCGGGACGGTCTTGCAGTCGACCATCTCGATCCGCTTGCCCGCGAGGAAGCCCGCGAACAGGTACTCGTCGATGTCGCCGGGCAGCGGGGCGGTCGAGGCGTAGGTCACGGCGGGCGGACACCCGAAGGCGATGGCCACCGGCAGCCGTTCACCCCTTCTGGCCGCCACCTGGTAGTGGTTGCGGCTGTCCTTGTGGATCTGCCAGTGCATGCCGATGGTGCGCTTGTCGTGGCGCTGGAGGCGGTACAGGCCCAGATTCCGTACGCCGCTCTGAGGGTCCTTGGTGTGCGTGAGCCCGAGGTTGAAGAAGGAGCCGCCGTCCTTGGGCCAGGTGAACAGGGCGGGCAACTGCTCGAGGTCGACGTCGTCGCCGGTGAGCACGACCTCCTGGACCGGGCCGTCCTTGACCTTCTTCGGCGGTACGTGCGTCATGGCGCCGAGCTTGCCGAACGCCTCGCGCACCCCGACGAACCCGTGCGGCAGCTCGGGCTTGAGCAGCCCGCCGATCCGGTCGGAGATGTCGCCGTACGACTTCAGCCCCAGGGCCTTGAGCAGCCGCCGGTCGGTCCCGAAGACGTTCATCGCGAGGGGCATCGAGGACCCCTTCACGTTCTCGAACAGCAGCGCGGGACCGCCGGACTTCTGCACCCGGTCGACGATCTCCCCGACCTCCAGATACGGATCGACCTCGGCCTTGACGCGCTTGAGGTCGCCTTCGCGTTCCAGTGCCCTGAGCAGGGAACGAAGATCGTCGTAAGCCATGGGGTCAAGTATCCCCGAGCGGCTACCCTGGCCCTGAACCCGGGGGCCGTGCCCCCGGCCCGCCGACCGTTTCGCTGGAGAAGGCCCATGCTCCGGGTGTTGATGTTTCTCGTGCCACTGGCGCTGAGCGTGTACGCGTTCATCGACTGCATCAGCACGAAGGAGGAGGACATCCGCCACATGCCCAAGCCGCTGTGGGCGATCCTCGTGCTGGTGTTCCCCCTGGTCGGCTCGATCTCCTGGCTGATCGCGGGCAAGAAGCGCAGCCCCGCCGCCGACGGCTGGTCCGGCGTGCGCGAGCGCCGGCGTCAGCAGTGGGTCGCGCCGGACGACAACCCCGACTTCCTGAAGTCCCTGGGCGAGGACGACAGCTCCCGTGACGAGGACGACGACAAGAGGAAGCGCGACGAGCCCTGACCGGGTGCCGTCGGCGCGCGAACCGGCTCTGGACAATTCGCCGCGAATTTTGACACGGTGAATCGCACCGGCCCGTAATCGAACACGTGGTCGACGCCAATGGGAGTACAGCCATGTCTGCCACCCCTGCCCCCGTCCTCTCGCCGGACGCGGCCGCCTTCTACGCCGCCCAGAGCCCGTTCTCCACCCCCGGCGACCTGGCGTCCCGGTACGCCGGGCTGCCCGCCGACCCCGCCGAACTCGCCCGTGTCGTACGCGACTTGCTGATCCATCGCGGAGAGGGCGAGCTGTTCCGGCACACGCATCCCGCGGACCGGCTGCACAACGACGCCGAGACCCGCTACGTCGACGACATCCTGCGCATCATCGTCGAGCGCGACGACGCCCCGCTGACCGGGCGGCGCGATGTCGGGGACCGGTTCGTCGGCGTGTGCCGGGACTTCGCGTTACTGCACTGCTCTCTGCTGCGTCACATGGGCGTGCCGGCCCGCATCCGGTCCGGTTTCGCCGACTACTTCAGGAAGAACGGCGCGGACTACTTCCACGTCGACCACGTCGTCACCGAGTACTGGGACGAGGACAAGGGTGCCTGGGCCCTCGCCGACGCCCAGCTCGCCGACCCCTCGATCACCGGCGGCTGGGACGTCGACTTCGACCCGATGGACGTACCGCGCGACCGTTTCCTGGTCGCGGGCGAGGCGTGGCGGGCCATCCGTGAGGACGGCGCGGACCACAGGGCGTTCGGGCTGCATCCGCCCGAGGAGGGGCCGTTCTGGGGGGAGCGGTTCGTCGCGGGCAACGTCCGGCTCGATCTCGCGGCGCTCAACAAGGTGGAGACGCTCTTGTGGGACGTGTGGGGAGAGGAGGACGGCGAGCCGGGTCAGCCGCTGTCGGAGGCGGACCGTGAGCTGTACGACCGCGCCGCTCCCGTCGTCAGCGGCGAGGTGTCGTACGAGGCGGCGCGGCGGCTGTTCGCCGAGGACGACACCCTGCGCACCCCGGACACGGTGACCTGCTTCGCCCCCTTCAACGGAAAGAGCCGGGTCACACTCCGCCGCTGAACCCGCTCGCCCATGTCCGCTGCCCCGGTCCGCCATTGCCCCCACCCGCCCCGCACCGGAAAGTAGGGGCATGGATCAGTCAGAGGCACGCAGATGGCTCGGTACGGCCCTCGCGGAGGCCCGTGCCGGGCTGGGCGAGGGCGGGATTCCGATCGGTGCCGCGCTCTACGGGGCCGACGGGGCGCTGCTGGGGCGCGGCCACAACCGGCGGGTGCAGGACGGGGACCCCTCGATGCACGCGGAGACGGCCGCGTTCCGGGCGGCGGGGCGGCAGCGGTCGTATCGCGGCACGACCATGGTGACCACGCTCTCGCCGTGCTGGTACTGCTCCGGCCTGGTCCGGCAGTTCGGCATCTCCCGGGTGCTGATCGGCGAGGCGGTCACGTTCCGGGGCGGGCACGACTGGCTGGCCGAGCACGGTGTGGAGATCGTGCTGCTCGACGATCCCGAGTGCGTCCACCTGATGGACACCTTCATCAAGCACCACCCCGACCTGTGGAACGAGGACATCGGTGAGTGACCAGCCCCGCATCCCCACGATCGACCTCGGGCCGTGGCTGCACGGCGACGCCGGGACCCGTGGCGCCATCGCCCACACGGTCGACGAGGCCCTGCAGAACGCCGGCTTCCTCCTCGTGACCGGGCACGGCGTGGACCCGTCCCTGCGCGCCCGCATCCGCGCCGCCGCCCGCACCTTCTTCACGCTCCCCGCGGAGGCCAAGCAGGCGTACGCCGTGAAGGTCGGCGGACGCGGCTGGCTCGGGCCGGGCGCCGAGGCCAACGGCTACGCGGAGGGCACCGAGACCCCGCCGGACCTGAAGGAGTCGCTGACCTTCGCGACGCACGAGCCCTTCGAGGACCCCGTCGTCAACGCCGAGTGGTACGCGCCCAACGTGTGGCCGGCGGAGGTACCCGAACTCCGGTCCCTGTGCGAGGAGTACCTCGCGCGGATGGCCGAGCTGGAGAACCGGCTGCTGTCCCTGCTCGGCGAGGCCCTCGGCCTGGAACCCGACTTCTTCACCCGGCACATGGACCACCCGACGTACGGCTTCAACATCAACTGGTATCCGGGGCGGGAGACGGTCGGCGAGCCGGAGCCGGGCCAGTTCCGCATCGGGCCGCACACCGACTTCGGCACGGTGACGATCCTCGACCGGCAGGCGGGCAAGGGCGGGTTGCAGGTCTTCACGGACGCCGGCGGCTGGGAGGACGCGCCGTACGACCCGGCGGCGTTCACCATCAATATCGGGGATCTGATGGCCCGTTGGACCGGCGACCGGTGGCGGTCGGGGCGGCACCGAGTGCTGCCGCCGCCCGCGGACGCGCCCGCCGAGGAGCTGATGTCGCTCGTCTACTTCGGGGAGTGCACACCCGGCACGGTCGTGGAGTCGGTGCCCGCGCCGGTGGGACGGGTGGCGTACGAACCGGTCGACTCGCATGTTTATCTGCGCGGACAACTCGACTCGATCACCGTCGGCTGATCGCGGCGAGCCGTTTCCAGGAAAGGGTTGCCTCGTTGGGCGGGATACCACCCTTTCGGGTGTGTCCCCCGCCGCGAATGGAGCCGCCCGTGCGAATGACTGATATCCAGCGCTGCGAGGTCCGGCCCGGACGACTCGTCGAGTGGACGTTCAGCCCGGCGACCGTCGCGACGGCGAACGGCCTGCCGGAGGACTCACGGCCGCCGGCGTACATCCAGGAGTCGCACATCAGGACCGCGAGGTCCGTGCGCGAGGACGGCCTGTTCGTGCCGACCTGGCTCGGCACCGCCTTCGACCTCCCGGGCCGGGCCGACCTCGACGCGCTGCAGGAGGCGCTGCGCGGCTGGACGCTCCGGCACGAGACGCTGCGCAGCGGCTTCCGCTTCTGCGGCGCGGGCGGCGACGAGATGCGCCGGTTCACGCTCGACGCCGACGCGGTGTCCCTGGAGCGCACCGAGGTCGGCGACTTCACCGACCCGGCGGAGCTGGTCCGCCACCTCCAGGAGCGCTTCGACGTCACGGCGGACGCGCTGCGCTGGCCCAACCTCATCTACACGGCCGTCGTCCGGGACGACTCCACCAGCGTGTACATGGCCTTCGACCACAGCAACGTCGACGCCCACTCCATCCACCGCATCCCCGCCGAGATCCACGAGCTGTACGCGGCGCACCTCGCGGGCGGGGCCCTGGAGCCGGTGCCGGCCAGCAGCTACGTCGACTTCTGCGAGATCGAGCGCACGGACGCCGACCAGATCGACGACCGCCACGAGATCGTGGCCCGCTGGCGGGAGTTCATCCGCCGCTGCGACGGCAGGCTGCCGAACTTCCCCGTCGACCTCGGCCTCGACCCGGGGGCCGGGCTGCCCGCCCAGAAACTCCTGCGCGAGGAGCTCACCGGCCCGGACGCCGCCGCCGCGTTCGAGGCGTACTGCCGTCCCTACGGCGGCAGCTCGGTAGGCGTGCTGGCGGCCACCGCGCTGATCGTTCACGAGATCGGCGGCCGGCCCGTCTACCGCACCGTCGTGCCGTTCCACACCCGTGTGAAGTCCCGCTGGTCCGACTCGGTGGGCTGGTACGTCGGCGGCGCGCCCATCGAGATCCCCGTGGAGGAGGCGTACGACCTCCCCAGCGCCCTGCGCACGGTGCGCGCCGCGCTGCACGCCGGCCGGCATCTGGCCCGCATGCCGCTCGCCCGCGTCCTGCACCTGCTCGGCTCGGACTTCCGCCCCACCTCCCCCGACCTGTACTCGATCGTCTCCTACGTCGACACCCGTGGCGTCGCCGGATCCGGACGCTGGGCCGCGCAGAAGGCGTACGGCCTGATCAGGGTGTCGTACGGCGACCAGGTGTGCGCCTGGGTCACCCGGCTGCACGAGGGCCTGTGGTTCGCCGGCCGCTACCCGGACACCGACGTCGCGCAGAAGAACATGCGGCTGTACGTGGAGCGACTGCGGGACGTCATCGCCTCGACCGTTCCGTAAGCGCCCCATGCGCCACCGGGAGATCCGCCATGCCCATTTCACTTTTCCAGCATCTCGACAAGGCTCTCGAACCGAGACCGCCAGCGCGATTCCGACTCCCCGCGGCCCTGGAATTCATGGGTGAACCGCAGAACGGCACCCGTCTCCCCGTCCCGCTCCAAATGGAAGCGGATGCGGCCCACGCCCTCCACGGTGTACTCGGCGACCCGGTCCACATCCCAGGCGGTGACCCTCCCGCTGCCCACACCGCGCAGGGCGACCAGGCCGCCCAGCCGCGGTTCGAGGACGTCGACGGGGATCCACCAGGCCCCGAGCCCGTGGGCGCTGGAGAACGCGGGCCAGACCGCCTCCATGGGTGCCGGGAGCCGCACCCTGAAGTGCAGGGTGTGCGTGTCACCGTGGGTCTGGCTGATGCCCTGTTCTATGGAACCGGTCATGACACCAGCCTGACCCCGCGAGGGGCGAATTGCACCCCTTACGGCCGCTGACCTGTGTGTTCGGTCTTACACGCCGGCGTACGAGTGCTTGCCGGAGACGAAGATGTTGACGCCGTAGTAGTTGAACAGCCAGCAGCCGAAGGCGATCAGGGCCAGGTAGGCGGCCTTGCGGCCCTTCCAGCCGGCCGTGGCGCGGGCGTGCAGGTAGCAGGCGTAGGCGACCCAGGTGATGAAGGACCAGGTCTCCTTGGGGTCCCAGCCCCAGTAGCGGCCCCAGGCGTCGCCCGCCCAGATGGCGCCCGCGATGATCGTGAACGTCCACAGCGGGAAGACGGCGGCGTTGACGCGGTAGGAGAACTTGTCGAGGGACGCCGCGGCGGGCAGCCGGTCCAGGACGGAGTTCGCGAAGCGGCCCGGGGTGCCGCCGTTCGCCAGCTTGTTCTCGTAGCTGTCCTTGAAGAGGTACAGCAGCGTGGAGACGGCGCCGACGTAGAAGACCGCGCCGCAGAAGATCGCGGTGGAGACGTGGATGTACAGCCAGTACGAGTGGAGGGCGGGAACCAACTGGTCGCTGGCGGTGTACAAGACAGTGACGGCGAGGCCGAGATCGAGGAGGACCGTGGTGGTCAGGAACAGCCCCAGCCAGCGCACGTTCTTCTTCAGGGCGAGCAGCGTGAGGTACACACCGACGGCGACCGTGGAGAAGGTGATGTTGAACTCGTACATGTTGCCCCACGGCGCCCGCTGCACCGACAGGGCCCGAGTGAGCACACCACCGAACTCGATGAAGAAGGCGAGGACGGTGAGGGAGATGGCGATACGCCCGTAGAGGTCGCCCTGCTCGTCACCACCGTGCGCACCGGGCCCGTCCGGCACGTCCCGCTGCCCGGCCGTGGCCCGCACGACGACCTTCGGCCGCTCCAGTACGGCGGTGGAGCCGCCCTTCCTCACGGTGACGGCGGGCGCGGCGGCCTTCGTGGCGTTCGTGGCCTTCGCCGGGGTGAGCGCGGCGGCCGTGCGGCCGACCTTGCTGCGGCTGCCGAGGAGCCATTCGGCGATGTATGCGAAGAAGGCCAGGGTGTAGACGGCCATCGACGAGTAGATCAGCGTGTTGCTGATGTTGGCGAGGTCTTCGTTGGTGGCGGCGGCCAGCTCGGTCGCGGCGGCGAGAGTCACTTGGTCTCAGCCCCTTCGGCGGGTGCGGCTTGGGGGTCGGGGGTGGGGGTGTCGTCGGTGGAGTCGTCGTCCGGGGAGTCCGGGGAGTCCGGGTCGGGCGCGCCCGGCGCCTGGTCGTACAGGACCCCGGCGAGGTCGCCGAGCTCCTCGGGCACCTTCGCGGACTCGCTGCGGCCGAGGCCGGCCATCTCGACGACCGTGACGCCGTCGGCGCCGGTGGTGGCCCGCACCCACACGCGGCGACGCTGGATGAACAGGGAGGCGGCGAGGCCGAAGATCGCGACAAGGGAGCCGGCGAGCGCCCATCCGCTGCCGGGCTGCTGCGTGATCTGGAAGTTCGCCCACTCCTTGGTGCCCTCGTAGGTGATCGAGCCGGCACCGCCCGGAAGCTTCATGGTCTCGCCGGGCTTCAGGTTCTCCCGGAGCTGTTGGCCCTTGGAGTCCTTGAACCCCTTCATGTGCGACTTGTCGAGCTGGTACACGCTCTGCGGAATGCCCGAATTGACGCCGAGGTCGCCGTAGTACGGCGCCAGGTTCAGCACGGGGTTCAGCAACGCCGGGAAGGTCGAGACCGTCTCGCTGCCCGGAGTGTAGGTCGGCAGCAGGAAGGCCGAGATGCCGAGTTGCTCGCTGACACCCTTGGCGTTCTTGTAGCCGTCCAGGACCTTGACGACACCGGTTGACGTGACGTTGGCGTCGAGCGGCAGCAGCGGCACGGCGTCACGGAACACGACGTTGCCCTTGCCGTCCCGGACGGTGATGAGAGGGGCGTAACCGTGGGCCGTCAGGTAGACCTTCGAGTCGCCGATCTCCAGTGGGTGGTTGACCTTGACGAGTGTCTTCTTGTCCTTGCCGTAGGCACCCTCGGCGTAGGTGAGGGCGGCCTGGTAGGTGCGCGGCGTGCCCTTGTTGGGGCCGGAGGCCTCGTAGGTGCCGGTGAAGTCGTTCAGACGGAAGCTGTACGGCGTCAGGTCGTCGGCGGTGAAGAGATTGCCGGACTTGAAGTCGTCGTAGGCGATCAGCGTGTTGGAGAAACCGTTGCCCTCGACGAGGAGCTTGTTGCCCTCGGACTTGAAGAGCTGCCCCCAGGCGAAGGCGACCAGCATCACGATGAGGGCGATGTGGAAGGCCAGATTGCCGACCTCGCGCAGATAGCCCTTCTCGGCCGCGACGGCGTCACCGGCGAGGTGGGCGCGGAAGCGGCGCTTCTTCAGCAGGGCCAGCGCCGCCTCGCGCACCTGCTCCGGCTCGGCCTCGGTGCGCCACGTCGTGTACGCGGGCAGCCGGGTCAGTCGCTTGGGCGCGCCCGGCGGACGCCCGCGCAACTGGCCCACGAACTGCCAGGTGCGGGGCACGATGCAGCCGATGAGAGAGATGAACAGCAGGATGTAGATCGCGGCGAACCACACCGAGCCGTAGACGTTGAAGAGGCCCAGCTTGTCGTAGATCGGCGCGAGGGTGGGGTGGCTCTTGTGGAAGTCGGCGACCTTGGTGACGTCCTGGCCCGACTGCGGGATCAGGGAGCCGGGGATGGCGCCGAGCGCCAGGAGCAGCAGGAGCAGCAGGGCCACACGCATGGAGGTCAGTTGCCGCCAGAACCAACGGGCCCAGCCGATGACGCCCAGCGTGGGCAGGGTGGGCGGAGCGTCCACGGGCGCCGTGGAGAGCTGGGAGCCCGCGGCACCGAGGTCCTGGTCGTCGGGAGCGGCGGCCGGGGGCTCACCCAGTCCCGTGCCGACTGTGCTCTTGCTCATTGATCAGATCCCCACGGTGAATCCGGCGGACCAGGACTGCATGTCCTGGACGAGGCTGGCCCAGATGCCGGTCAGCAGCAGCAGACCGGTGACGATCATCATCGTCCCGCCGATCCGCATCACCCAGACGTAGTGGCGCTTGATCCAGCCGAAGGCGCCGAGCGCTTTGCGGAAGGCGACCGCGGCGAGCACGAACGGCACACCGAGGCCGAGGCAGTAGGCGACGGTCAGTATGGCACCGCGGCCCGCGCTCGACTGCTGCGAGGACAGGGCGAGCACGGAGGCGAGGGTCGGGCCGATGCAGGGTGTCCAGCCGATGCCGAAGAGCGCGCCGAGCACCGGGGCGCCGACCAGTCCGGCCGTGGGCTTGGTGTGGAAGCGGAACTCGCGCTGGGTCATCCAGGGCATCAGCCCCATGAAGAACACGCCCATGACGATCATGAGCACCCCCAGCACCTTGGACAGGACGCCCTGCTGCTCCTGGAGCGTCGACCCGAAGTAGCCGAACAGGGCCCCGCTGGAGACGAACACGGCGGTGAAGCCGGCCACGAACAGGGAGGCGCCCGCGACCATCCGGCCGCGCCGGGCCTCGGCCAGGTCGGTGCCGGTGACGCCGGTGACGTAGGACAGGTAGCCGGGGACCAGCGGCAGGACGCACGGGGAGAAGAAGGAGACGAGGCCGCCGAGCAGGGCGATGGGCAGGGCGACCAACAGGGCGCCGTTGAGCACCGTCTGGTTCTGGCCGGTGAGTGCGGCGAGGGTCGTGACTGCGCTCACGTCACTTCTCCGCGAGGACCGGGGCGATCATGGAGCGCAGCTTCTCCTCGCTGAGCGCGGCAAGGGAGCGGGCCGCGATCTTCCCCTCCCGGTCGAGGACGAGCGTGGAGGGGATCGCCTGCGGGTTGAGCGTGCCCTTCTCGAAGCGGAGCATCAGCTTGCTGCTCGGGTCGTACAGGCTGGGATAGGTGACGCCGTACTCCTTCTCGAAGGCGAGAGCGCTCTTGACCTGGGGGTCTGCGACGTTGATGCCGACGAACTGCACGCCCTTCGGCTTGAGGTCCGTGTAGACCTTCTGAAAGTTGGGGGCCTCGGCGCGGCAGGGCGCACACCAGGATCCCCATACGTTCAGGACGACGACCTTGCCCTTGAAGGAGGAGACCGCGAGCTGCTTGTCCTCGATGGTCTTGCCGGACAGGTCCGGGGCCGGATGGCGCTCGCCCTTCGCGACGGTGGAGATGCCGTCCTTGCCCATGATGAAGTTGGTGTCACCGCCCCCGCCGGACACGCCTCCCGAACTGCATGCGGAGACGAGCAGCGCGGTGACGGCGGCACCGGCGGCTGTCAGGGCGGTGCGACGCGAGCTGGTCCAGGAGGTCGGGCGCAGGGGGGCACGGCTGGCGGCACTCATGTGAAAAGTTTCGCATGCCCGTTCCGGGGATCTTGCGCACCCCCCTGTCGGACGTAAACCCGCATTTCAGGCGGCCTTTTGGAGCGCCTTCCAGCCGCCGACCGGCCGCTGCCCGACATCCAGAGTGCGCAACTTGTCCAGAACATCCGGCTTCTGCACATCCATCCAGTCCACGAACTGGCGGAAGGAGACGAGCCGGATGTCGGCGCCCTTCTCCTTCTCCCGGGCGATGTGCTTGAGGGCCTCCTCGACGGCGTCCATGTATATGCCGCCGTTCCACTGCTCGAAGTGGTTGCCGACGAAGAAGGGGGCCCGATTTGTCTCGTATGCCCGCTTGAAGCCCTGGATGTACGCCTGTGCCGACTGCTCGCGCCAGCCCGGGTAGTTGTGGCTGGGTGCGTTCGTCGAGTTGACCGACTGGTTGGCGAGCATGTTGTAGTCCATGGAGAGGACCTCGAACGAACGGCCGGGGAAAGGTATCTGCTGCAACGGCAGATCCCACAGTCCCCCCTTCTTCGTCGGCCACACCTGGCGCCCGCCCGGCGACGACGCGTCATAGCGCCACCTCAGTTCGCGGGCGGTGGGCAGCAGGTTGTCCTGGCCGAGGAGGCAGGGTGTGCGGCCGCCGACGAGTTCCTTGTCGTAGTCGAAGGGCAGGGACGGCAGATCGGTCCACCCGGAGTTGGTCCGCCACTCCTTCACGAAGGACTTCGCCTGCTCGATCTCGCTGCGCCACTGCTGCGGGGTCCAGTTGCCGACGGTGCCGGTGCCGGCGCAGAAGTGGCCGTTGAAGTGGGTGCCTATCTCGTGGCCGTCGAGCCAGGCCTGGCGGACGTTCTTCAGCGTGTCCTTGATGTGCTCGTCGGTGAGGTAGCCGATGTCGGAGGCGCCGCGCGGGTTGTTCGGCGGTTCGTAGAGCCGCTTCTTGCTCTCGGGCAGCAGATACAGCCCCGAGAGGAAGAAGGTCATGTGCGCCTGGTGCTCCTTGGCGAGTTCGAGGAAGCGCGGGAAGAGGCCGTTGCCGACCTCGCCGGCGCCGTCCCAGGAGAAGACGACGAACTGCGGCGGCTCCTGGCTGGGCTCCAGCGGCTCGGGCTTGCCCGGCTGGTTCGGCTGCTTGCCGGTGTACGAGGTGGAGCCGTCGCCTATGGGGCGGGCGCGGTCGGCCTGGGCGCCGGGCTTGTTGTCCGCGCCGTCACTGGAACCTCCGGAGGGCTTCGGCCCGTCTGACGACGTGAAGGTGCCGCACCCCGCGAGTCCCAGCGCGGCAGCCGCCCCGGCACCGAGTCCGATGGCTCCCCTTCGGCTGAAGTTGCGCATTGCTGCCCCGTCCGTCGTGCTTCTGAAGTGGTCACCCAGTCAGAGGGCACGACGAACGAGGAGGTTCCTCCTGATCTCGGAGGATTCGCAACAAATGTCACAAAGGTGTCTTAGGGAGACCCTAGGCGCCGAAGGCCTTGTCCTTCCCCTGCACCGGCTTGGCACCGGCACGGAGATGGGCGGGCACGAGATCGATGGCGGGCTCGGTGTAGCCGACGGACACGATCTTGTCGCCCTGGTAGGTGAAGGTCGTCAGGGACGCGAGCGTGCACTGCCGCTTGCGCGGGTCGTGCCACAGCCGGCGCTTCTCGACGTAGGAGCGCACGATCCAGATCGGCAACTGATGGCTGACCAGCACGGCCTCGTGCCCACGCGCCGCGTCCTTGGCCGCGTTCAGCGCGCCCATCATGCGGATGACCTGGTCGACGTACGGCTCGCCCCAGGACGGCTTGAACGGGTTGACGAGATGCTTCCAGTTCTCCGGCTTCTTCAGCGCCCCGTCGCCCACCCCGAAGGTCTTGCCCTGGAAGACGTTGTCGGCCTCGATGAGCCGCTCGTCGGTGGCGAGGTCGAGGCCGTGCGCCTTGGCGATCGGCGTCGCGGTCTCCTGCGCCCGCTCCAGCGGGGAGGCGCAGACGTACGTGACGTCTCGGGAGGCGAGATGCTCGGCGACCCGGTCGGCCATCCGCCGGCCGAGCTCGGAGAGGTGGTAGCCGGCGAGACGGCCGTAGAGGATCCCGTCCGGATTGGCGACCTCGCCGTGCCGCATGAGATGGACGACGGTGATGTCGCTGTTGCTGGTCATGGGGTTGTCGGTGATGGGGTTGTCGCTCATGCCGCCGTGGCCTCCGCCGCCGCTCGGGCCGCCGCCGGGAGGGCGTCGGCGATGCGCTGGACCGCCTGCTCGTCGTGGGCCGTGGAGACGAACCAGGACTCGAAGGACGAGGGCGGCAGATAGACACCCTGCTCCAGCATCGAGTGGAAGAAGGCGGTGAAGCGGAAGGACTCCTGCCGCTTGGCGTCCTCGTAGTTGCGCACCTCACGGTCCGTGAAGAACACGGAGAACATGTTGGAGGCGTTCTGCAGCCGGTGCACGACGCCCTCCTTGGTGAGGGCCTCGGTGACGAGGGACTGGACGGTCTCCGACACGGCGTTGACCTTGTCGTACGCGGCCTCGTCGAGGAGCCGCAGCTGGGCGAGGCCGGCCGCGGTGGCGACGGGGTTCCCGGAGAGGGTGCCGGCCTGGTAGACGGGGCCGGCGGGAGCGAGGTGCGCCATCACGTCGGCACGGCCACCGAAGGCGGCGGCGGGGAAGCCGCCCCCCATCACCTTGCCGAAGGTCATGAGGTCGGGCTCGACCCCGTCGATGCCGTACCACCCGGCACGGCTGGTCCGGAACCCGGTCATGACCTCGTCGGAGATGTAGAGGGCGCCGTTCTTGCGGCAGGCGTCCTTCAGCCCCTCGTTGAAGCCGGGCCGCGGCGGGACGACGCCCATGTTGCCGGGCGAGGCCTCGGTGATCACACAGGCGATCTCGCCGGGGTAACGGTGGAAGGCCTCATGCACGGACTCGAGGTCGTTGTAGGCGAGCACGAGGGTGTCGCCGGCCTGGGCGCCGGTGACGCCCGGGGTGTCGGGCAGGGCGAACGTGGCGACACCCGACCCGGCCGCGGCGAGGAGGGCGTCGACGTGCCCGTGGTAGCAGCCGGCGAACTTGATCACCTTGGTGCGCCCGGTGAATCCGCGGGCGAGCCGGATCGCGGACATGGTGGCCTCGGTGCCACTGGAGACCAGCCGCACCTGCTCGAGCGGCTCGATCCGGCCGACCATCTCCTCGGCGAGCGCGACCTCGCCCTCCCCGGGCGTGCCGAAGGAGGTGCCGCGGGAGACGGCGTCCTGGACGGCGGCGATGACCTCCGGGTGCGAGTGCCCGAGGATCATGGGCCCCCAGGAGCAGACGAGGTCGACGTACTCACGCCCGTCGGCGTCGGTCAGGTACGGACCGGTGCCGGACACCATGAACCGGGGCGTACCGCCGACGGCACGGAAGGCGCGCACCGGGGAGTTCACGCCGCCGGGTGTGACGGCGGCGGCACGGTCGAACAGGGCCTGCGAGGCCGGTGCTTCGTACGGATAGGGCGATTCGCTCATGCCTGCGACTTCTCCGACCTTCTTCGACTTCTCGGACTCCGATTGCCAGTGACCTCCTCAGGGTAGGCCAGCGGGAGGTGACGGCAGCGGGGCCGGTTCCGACCCGGTAGCCGGTCTCCGCTCCCCCGCGATCTGCGAGACTGGTCGTGATACACACAGCTCATGCGGGGTGTGATGGTCAGGGACTGAAAAGATCCTGCGGACAGGTGTTTCGACGCACGTTTCGGCGGGCGGCCGTGGGGGAGGTCACTGACACGATGATCGGGTTGCGCGGCGGGGGCCACGCGTCCTAGAAAAGCAGTCGGGTGGAGATATGCATCGCGGTGGCGGACTGGGCGAGGGGACTGATGACCTGGGTCCTCGACGTGCCCGGCGGGGAAGGCACCGGCGCGACGCGGAGGATTCGAACGAAGCACGCCAGGGACACGTAGTACCGGGTATGCCGGGTACACCTAACGAGTCAGAGCGGGCCGACCGACGTATCGATCGTGATCGGCTTAGGGCAAGCAGGAATGGTGGTCGGGTGGGGGTGACGTACAAGTACTTCGGCGCGCCCGACGGCGCGACCGCGGCCCGCGTCCCGATCTCGATGCGCCCCGAGGAACTCGGCGGCGACGAACTCGGCATGAACGGCATGTTCACCAAGATCAAGCCGGAGACGATGGCCGCGATGGTCCTGACCGGCATCGAGGGCGTCCCGCTGCACAAGGTGCCGCCGCTGGAACTGGTGGTCCTGCACCCCGACTACGCCGTGGTCAAGCTGCCGATGACGGTCGTGGACCCGCTGCGGGGCATAGGAGAGGAAGCGGTCGGCGCGGCCGCGTTCATCTGGTCGACGGTGCCGGACCGGGGCGGGCCTCGGGACGCGTTCAATGTGTACCAACTGCTGCATGAGTGGCAGGACTTCAGCCATCGGCTTCATGAGGCGGGGCATCAGCCTTATTGCCTTGTTTGGCCCTGAGTCGCGTACGAGGCTGGCGTCGTCGAGCTGATCTCCCGCCTCGTCGCGCGGCCTCGGCACAGCGCTCCTGCCGTCGGCGTGCATCCGGCCGCCGACGGCCCCGAACTGGCGCTGATCCCGGTCGCGAACGGACCGCGCCGCACGGGGTATCCGGCGTGGAGCCGCTTCAACCCCAGCCCGGCCACCCGAGCGATGTCGCACAACAGGTGTAGCCCTCGCTCCTACGGGCCGGCGTCGAACATCCGGCGCATCTCAGACATCGCGCACATCATCGCCCTGCAGGGCGGACGGCGGTGGGGCCGTGGTCTCCCGGGGGATCAGGTGTGTGGGCAGGACGACGTGCCGGACGGGGTCCGCCTCGGAGTCGTTGATGAGCGTGAGGGCGAGTTCGCCGGCCTCGCGGCCGATGTCCGAGGGTGACTGGGCCACGGTGGACAGGTCGAACCACTCGGCCAGTGGCTGGTCGTCGAAGCCGAGGACGGACATCCGCTCGGGCACGTCGATCCCTGTCCGGCGCAGGACGCCGATGAGGGAGGCGGCCAGTTCGTCCTGTTCGGCGAAGATGGCCGTGGGGGGCTCATGCAGGCCGAGGAGTTGTCCCACCGCCTCCATCGCGCCGCGCCTGTCATGGGGTGGCGCGCCGACCACCAGGTCGTCGTCCAGGGGGATGCCTGCTTCGGTGAGCGCCTGGCGGTAGCCGAGGAGCCGTTCCTGCGAGCTGAAGCTGAAGCCTTTGGCCCCCACCGTGTGGGCGAAGGCGATCCGGCGGTGGCCGAGGTTCAGCAGGTGGTGGGTGGCCTTTTGGGCGCCTGCCACGTCGTCGACGTAGACGCTGGGGCGGCCGTCGACGTGCTGACTGACATAGATGACCGGCATGCCGAGGTCGTCCAGCCGCGCGGTTTCCGTCTCGGTGAGGTCGAAGCAGAAGACCAGCAGCGCGTCTGCGTTCCGCCGGGCCGGGAGGCGCTCGAAGAACGCCGTGCGCTCGGCCATGTCGGGGATCACGTAGATGTTCATCTCCATGCCGGCCGCTCGCAGCAGCGGGCCCAGGCTGGTCAGAGCCGAGCCCATGAACCATGAGGTGAGCGTGGGCACCATCACGGCCACGTTCCCGGTCTTGCCCGTGACAAGGCTTGCGGCCTGCCGCGACACGGCGAAGTTCAGCTCCCGCGCGGCCTGCTCGACGCGCGTGCGGACCTCCGGAGAGACGGTGGACATGCCGCGCAGAGTGCGCGAGACGGTGGATGTGGAGACCCCGGCCCGTTCGGCTACGTCAGCCATCGTGGGGTGCCGCTGAGCTGGTGGCATGAGCGGACGGTAGCACAGGCGGCACGGCCCGCGGGGCAATTCGTGACAGCGCTTTCATGCATCGTAAATCATCCAGCACGGGGCATTACCGCACAGTAACGCATTGACTTCCGGCAAATATGACCCCTAGCTTGCAAGCGTTGTCACGACAGAGTCACACGTCCGCACCGCTGAGCCGTTGAAAGTGATCTGACCTGCGACTTTGATCCACAAAGGGGCGTGACAACGCGGTCTCGCAACAAGGACAGACGACTACGTACGACCACGTACGACCAGGAGACACCGTGAAGACCACAACCACCAGAGCGTTTCAGTCCGTGGGCATACTCGCCGCCGGCGCCCTCCTCCTCACCGCCTGCGGCTCGTCCGACGGCGGCGGCTCCGGGCAGGCAGCCGGGACTACGACGTTCGAGGGCCGCGGCCCCATCACGTACGTGGCGGGCAAGGACACCACCGGCTCGATCCAGCCGATGCTCGACCGCTGGAACAAGCTGCACCCGAAGGAGAAGGTCACCTTCATCCAGCTGCCGACGGACGCGGACGCGCAGCGCCAGCAGATGATCCAGAACGCGGAGACGAAGTCCGACGCCTATACGGTGCTCTCCCTCGACGTCGTGTGGACGTCGGAGTTCGCCGCCCACCAGTGGATCGACCGGCTGCCCGAGAAGCAGTTCCCGCTGGACAAGATGCTGAAGCCGGTCGTGGAGACGGCCAAGTACCGCGACGGCCTGTACGCGGTCCCGGAAAGCTCCGACGGCGGCATGCTGTACTACCGCACCGACCTGCTGAAGAAGGCCGGCATCACCCGACCCCCGGCCACCTGGGCCGAGTTGAAGGACGCCTGCGCCAAGGTGAAGAAGCTGCCCGAGGCCAAGGGCATGTCGTGCTACGCCGGGCAGTTCCAGAAGTACGAGGGCCTGACCGTCAACTTCTCCGAGGCCGTGAACTCCGCGGGCGGCGTCGTCACCGACGCGAACGGCAAGCCCGACGTCGACACGGCTCAGGCGAGGAAGGGCCTGGACTTCCTGGTCGACTCCGTCAAGGACGGGACGATCCCCAAGGAGGGCATCACTTACCTGGAGGAGGACGGCCGCCAGGCGTTCCAGTCCGGCAAGCTGATCTTCCTGCGCAACTGGCCGTACGTGTACTCCCTGGCCGGCAAGAGCGACATCAAGGGCAAGTACGCCGTCGCGCCGCTGCCCGGCCTGAACGGCCCCGGCTCCTCCAGCTTGGGCGGCCACAACCTGGCCCTGTCGTCCTTCGCCAAGAACAAGGCCACGGCGTTGGACTTCATGAGGTTCTTCAGCAGCGAGGAGAACACGGCCACCTTCCTCAAGGAGGCCTCCCTCGCCCCGCCGTATGCCTCCCTGTACGACGACGAGGCGCTGGTCGAGCAGTACCCGTACCTGCCGGTGCTCAAGGAGTCCATCCTGCGCGCCGTTCCGCGCCCGCGCGTCGTGCAGTACGGCGACGTCACCTCGGCGATCCAGCAGGAGGCGTACGCCGCCCTGACCGGGAGCAAGAGCAGCGCGCAGGCGCTGAAGGACCTGCAGGAAGCGCTGCAGAAGTCCACGGGGCAGTGAGGAGCGGGCCATGGCCGACACCAAGATCCCGCCCGAAGTCCCGCCCGAGACCGCCGTCGACCGCGCGGTCTCCCTCCCCTCCGGGACGGTGAAACGCACGCGCAAGCAGTCGCGCGCGACCGCCGGCTCGGCACGGATGGCCGCGCTGCTGGTCTCCCCGACGCTGCTGGTGCTGACGATCGTCGTGCTCTACCCGACGCTCATGGCGCTGAACGAGTCGCTGTACGGGGCGAAGGGCCTGGACCCGGAGACCGGGTTCATCAGCGCCACCGAGCCGTTCGTCGGGCTGCGGAACTACGCCGACATCTTCGGCGAGGCCGGGGAGCGGTTCTGGAACGCCTTCTGGAACACGACCTTCTTCACCGTCGTGACGGTCGCCCTGGAGACGGTGATCGGAGTGGCGATGGCCCTGATCATGCACAAGGCGTTCCGGGGCCGCGGGCTGGTCCGGGCGGGCATCCTCATCCCCTGGGCGGTTCCCACGGCCATCTCCGGCCTGCTGTGGCGGTGGATCTTCAACAGCGACGGCATCGCCAACACGCTGATCGGCCATCAGGTCCTGTGGACCACCGAGGGCTTCCACGCCAAGGTCGCGGTCATCGTCGCCGAGGTGTGGAAGACGGCGCCCTTCATCGGGCTGCTGGTCCTGGCCGGGCTCCAGGTCATCGGCAAGGAGGTGTACGAGGCCGCCCGCATCGACGGGGCGAGTCCGCCGCGCCAGTTCTGGCACATCACCCTGCCGTTGGTGAAGCCCGCGCTGCTGGTGGCGATGCTGTTCCGCTGTATGGACGCCCTGCGGATGTTCGACCTGCCGTACATCCTGATCGGCGCCCAGAAGCACTCGGTGGAGACCCTGTCGATGCTCGCGCAGAACGAGGCGTCCAACGTCCGCTTCGGACCTGCGTCCGCGTACTCGGTGCTCCTCTTCCTCTACGTCTTCCTCGTCGCGCTGGCCTTCGTACGGCTGCTCGGCGCCGATCTGATCGGAGACGCCGGCGCAGGCGGCCGTAAGCGGAAGGGCAGCCGCATGCGGATCCCGGCACTGCGCCGCCGTACGGAGGTGGCGACATGACGACCCTCACGGCGAAGTGGCGCAGCGGCCTGCTGTACGCGGGGGTCATCGCGGTCGTGGCCTACTGCCTGGCCCCGTTCTACTGGATGCTGGTCTCCAGCCTGCGCCGCACCCCGGACATCTTCGACACCTCGCTCTTCCCCTCCGTGGTGTCGTTCGAGAACTACCGTGCGGTGTTCGACCCCGCGCAGGGCTTCGGCCGCGCGCTGCTCAACAGCCTGGTCGTGGCGGGGATCACGACCGTCCTGGCACTGCTGCTCGCGACCTTCACGGCGTATGCGATGGCCCGGCTGGAGTTCCGTTTCAAGCGGCTGATCCTGACCCTGATCATCGCCACCTCGATGTTCCCGGTGGTGTCGATCGTGGTCCCGCTGCTGAAGCTCTTCACGGACATCGGCTGGATCAACACGTACCAGGCCATGATCGTGCCGAGCATGTCCTTCGCGCTGCCGCTGGCGGTGTGGAACCTGACCACGTTCTTCCGGCAGATGCCGGACGAGCTGGAGCACGCCGCCATGGTCGACGGCTGTACGCGCGGCCAGGCGTTCCGCAAGGTCATCGTCCCGCTCGCGGCGCCGGGCATCTTCACCACCGCGATCATCACGTTCATCGCGGCGTGGAACGAGTTCCTCATCGCCCTGTCGATGACCAACAAGCCCGGCATGCAGACCGCACCGGTCGCCATCTCGAAGTTCACCGGCGCGACGACGTACGAGACCCCGTTCGGCAGCCAGATGGCAGCGGGCGTCCTCGTCACGGTCCCGCTGGTGGTCATGGTGCTCATCTTCCAGCGCCGCATCGTCGCCGGGCTCACGGCCGGCGCGGCGAAGTAGACACCCCCACCCTCTCGACTCCCAAGGAGCAACGCACCCGTGTCCCCCACCGCACCGTGGTGGCGCAGCGCCGTCATCTACCAGGTCTACATCCGCAGTTTCGCCGACGGCAACGGCGACGGCGTCGGCGACATCGCCGGTCTGCGATCCCGGCTGCCGTATCTCAAGTCCCTCGGCGTGGACGCCATCTGGATCAATCCGTGGTACAAGTCGCCGATGGCCGACCACGGTTACGACGTGGCCGACTTCCGCGACATCGACCCGCTCTTCGGCACCGTGGCCGAGGCGGAGCAGCTCATCGCCGAGGCGCACGAGCACGGGATCCGCGTCATCCCCGACATCGTGCCCAACCACACCTCCGACCAGCACGCCTGGTTCCGGGCGGCGCTGGCCGCCGGCCCCGGCAGCCCGGAGCGCGACCGCTACATCTTCCGGCCCGGTCGGGGCCCTGACGGCTCCGAGCCCCCCAACGACTGGGTCTCCAGCTTCGGCGGGCCCGCCTGGACCCGACTGCCCGACGGCGAGTGGTACCTGCACCTGTTCGCCCCCGAGCAGCCCGACCTCAACTGGCAACACCCGGAGGTGCGCGCGGAGTTCGAGTCGATCCTGCGGTTCTGGTTCAGCCGGGGCGTGGACGGCTTCCGTATCGACGTCGCGCACGGGCTGATCAAGCACCCGGAGCTGCCGGACCTGCCGCCCCGACGCGACCCGGACGACGGGCAGCCCTGGCAGCACGTCGACCACCCGCACTGGGACCGCGACGAGGTCCACGACATCTACCGCTCCTGGCGCAAGGTGGCCGACGAGTTCCCCGGCGACCGGTGCTTCGTCGCAGAGGCGTGGGCGGACACGCCCGAGCGGCTCGCCGCCTACGTCCGCCGGGACGGCCTGCACACCGCGTTCAACTTCGACTTCCTGATGTCCACTTGGGACCCGAAGGAGCTGCGCACGGTCATCGACGACTCGCTCACCATGCTCGGCGCAGTCGGCGCGCTGGCCACCTGGGTCCTGTCCAACCACGACGTCGTACGCCATCCCAGCCGCTACGGCCGCCCGAGCCCCACCCGGCGCTGGGTGGTCAACGAGACCTACCGCGCCGAAGGCCCCCTGGACTTCGGCCTGGGCACCCGCCGCGCCCGTGCCGCAGCCCTGCTCATGCTCGCCCTGCCGGGCGGCGCCTACGTCTACCAGGGCGAGGAGCTCGGTCTGCCCGAGGTCGAGGACCTGCCGGAGTCCGTCCTCCAGGACCCCGTCTGGGAACGCTCGGGCCACACCGAGCGCGGCCGTGACGGCTGCCGGGTCCCGATCCCGTGGTCCGGGCAGAGCGCGCCGTACGGCTTCAGCCCCGACGACGCGACCGCCGCACCCTGGCTGCCCCAGCCGCCCCACTGGGCCGAGCGCAGCGTGGCCGCCCAGACCGGCGACACGACCTCGATGCTGGAGCTCTACCGCACGGCCCTGCGCCTGCGCCGCGAAACCCCGGCCCTCGGCGACTCCGCCCTGACCTGGCTGGACGCCCCCGACGGGGTGCTCGCCTTCGGCCTCGAGCCCGGCTTCGTGTGCGTGGTCAACCTCTCGACCGAGCCGTATCCGCTGCCCGACCACAGGGCCGTCCTGCTGACCAGCGGACCTGTGGAGGGCGGCTTGCTGGCACCGGACCAGGCTGCCTGGCTGGCGGTCTGACGACCGGTCATCGTTGATCGTCCCAGTCCACCAGGGCCTGTCCGGCAGGTACGCCCCGCCGCTCGGACAGGCTCTGGTCCCTTTTCGAGGGCACGTCCAGGGCACATGGGCCTGGGAGGCGACGTTGACCGTGAGAACTGCGGAGAGGTGCTTTCGCAGGTCAACGCATTCTTCGCGGAGAGCCCTGAGGCGGGGCATCAGCCGTACCGCCTGGTGTGGCCCTTCGATATGCGGCTGCCGCCGCGTGGCATGACCGGCCAGGGTCGAGGAGTCGACGTCGCAGGGGTCGCTGCCACCGGAGCGACGATCGCCTCGCGGTCGGACTGGAGCTTCGGGTCGGGCGCCTGGCGGATGACGGAGCCGCCCGCCGATGGCCATCATGTCGGGCTCGCGCTGGACGAAGTGCACCTGGAATCCGACCCGGGCGTCCGGCGCGAACCGGCCCACTCGGACACCAGCACGGCGTCCGTGAGCGCCTCGGCCGGCTCGCGGCGCTGCTCGAGGCTCAGGCGGCCCCTCGGGGTGTGCACGGTGGTGATCGCCAGGGCAAGCCCCCATGAAAGTCGTCATAGAGCACGACGAGCCCCAGACTGCCGCCGCTCTACAACGATCGTCATATCGACGGTCACGTCGTCGACGACCGATGAACGACCGTGATGTGGCGCTCGGCGCCCGGTATCTCGACCTCGTCGACCACCGCGACCGCCAGGTCCTCGGCGCTGATCCACGACCGGCCGTCCATGGCCGTGAGCAGGGTGTCGGTGCCGCGCCGGTAGCCGCCGGTCCGCTCACCCGGTTCGAGCAGCGCCGGCGGGCTCAGATAGACCCAGTCGGCGTCGGCGTGCGCCCGGCAGGCCCGCAACTGCGCGGTTCCGGCGAGCGCCACGGGCCGGTACTCGGCGGGCACATACGCGGGGTTGTCGGCCACCGGCAGGTCGGGGTCGTCCGGGCTGCGCAGGGCGCCGGCGCCGCCGACCACGAGCACCCGCGTGCCGAGCCGGGCGGCGGCGTCCAGCACCGTGCGGGTGGCGCGGACCAGGAACTCCCGATCGGCCGGGAAGGTCCGCACGGACAGGACGACGGCGTCCGCGGCGCCGGTCGGGGCGGGGCCCGCGAGGGCCTGGCGTACGGCTTCGGGGTCACTCGCGTCGGCCACGACCGGCGTCACGTTCGGGTCCCCTTCCCCCGGCTTCCGGGACAGGGCGAGCACCCGGTGTCCCCGCGCGGCCGCCTCGGCGACGACCCGGCTGCCGACCATGCCGGTGGCGCCCAGCACGGCGACCGTCATGCGCGGCCTGGCCGCAACCGAGGGCGCGGACACCGCCGTCGCCGTCGCCGTCGCCGTCGCCGTCGCCGTCGACACAGCCTTCCTCGAAACCCCCGTCACCGAGCCTGCCCCTCTCGAACCCGTCCTTCTCCAGCCCGCCCCTCTCGGACTCCGCCATCCCCACCCGGCGGCCCCCCGCGCGCCAGCACCCGAGACGACCACCTCGGCGATGCGAACTGCGCCGCCAGCAACGCCGCCAGCGCGAGGACGAACCCGAACGACTGCGGCAGGCTCAGGGACTCCCCCAACGCCAGGCCGATGACCGCCGCGACCAGTGGCGACAGCAGCACCAGCGGTGCGGCCGCGCCCACCGACAGCTTTCCGATGCCGCGCAGCCACAGCGTGTACGCGATCAGCCCGCCCACGCTGCCGAGCCACAGGTATCCGGCGGCCGCCCCGGCGTCGATCCTCGGAGGCAGTCCCTCGACGGCGAGGGCGAGGGGGAGCAACAGCACTCCACCGGCGGCCAGTTGCCAGCCGGCCAGGGTCAGGGGGCCGACCCCCGCGGGCCGGCCCCAGCGCTTGGTGAGGACGGTGCCGCAGGCCATGGCGGTCGTACCGCCGAGACCGGCGAGCACCCCGACCGCGTCCAGTCGGGCCTCGGGCCCGAGCACGACGAGTCCGACGCCGGCCACGCCCAGCACGCCCCAGGTCAACCGCCAGACCGTCGGCCTGACGTGGAGCACCGCGACGGCCAGCCCGGCGACCAGCAGTGGCTGGGTCGCGCCGAGGGTGGCGGCGACGCCGCCGGGGAGGCGTTCGGCCGCCACGAACAGCAGCGGGAACAGCGTGCCGATGTTGAGCGCGCCGAGGACTCCGGCCTTCCACCACCACGCGCCGCGCGGCAGCACACGGCTGATCGCCAGCGCCAGCAGCCCGGCGGGCAGGGCGCGCATCAGCGCGGCGAACAACGGATGCCCAGGTGGGAGGAGTTCCGTGGTCACGGCGTATGTGGTGCCCCACGCGGCGGGGGCGAACGCGGTCAGCGCGACGGTCAGGACTGGTGACCGTCCGGTCGAGGAAGGCATGTGCAGCAGTCTCCGCAGCCAGGGCAGATGATTCCAACGCATGGTTGGCATAGCAGCCATGAATCAGGACCATGCCTATGTGGATCTCCAGCAGATGCGATACGTCGTCGCCGTGGCCGAAACCCGTAACTTCACGCGCGCGGCGGAGCGCTGCTTCGTGGTGCAGTCGTCCCTCAGTCACCGGATCGCCGCGCTGGAACGGGAGCTCGGCGTCAAGCTGTTCGCCCGCTCCAGCCGCCGCGTCGAACCGACCAGCGCCGGAGTGGCGTTCGTGGCCGCCGCGCGCGAGTGCCTGGCCGCGGCCGACCGCGCGGTCGCCGACGCCGCCGCCGCGACCGGGGTGGTACGGGGCCGGCTCGCCGTGGGCGTGATCGTGACCACGGCCGCCGTGGACGTACCGGAGCTGCTGCAGCGGTATCGCGCCCGGTACCCGGACGTGCAGGTCGTGCTGCGTTCCGGGCGCAGCGACGAACTGACCCGGGCGGTCCGGGACGGTGAGCTGGACATCGCCTTCCTGGGGTTGCCGGAGGGTGAGCGGCCGTCCGGCGTGGAGGCCCTCGTCCTCGATCACGACGAGCACGCCCTGGTCGTGCCGGCCGGGCATCGGCTCGCGGGCGCCTCCCGGGTGACGCTGCGGGAGATCGCCGAGGAGACCTTCGTGGACTTCGCGGCCGGGACACCCGCCCGTGCCCAGTCCGACCGGGCCTTCGCCGCCGCGGGCCTGGTCCGGGACGTCGCCTACGAGGCGGGGGTCGTCGAGCTGATCTCCCGGCTGGTCGCGCGCGGTCTCGGCATCGCGCTGCTGCCGTCGGCGTACGTCCGTCCGCTGGCCGCCGACGACCCCGAACTGGCGCTGGTCCGCGTGCTCGACGGTCCGCATCGCATGGAGTACCTGGTGTGGAGCCGGTTCAACCCCAGCCCGGCGACCCGGGCGATGCTCGACGTCCTCGGGGTCGGGCAGCGGCCGGCGGAGTCCTGACCCGGATCGGGAGTACCGGCCCTCGGCTCCCGTCTCACGGACCCCCGCGCCCCCATGAGAACTGACGGGCAGCCCCTCGGCCAGCTCGGGCGCGAGGTACTCGGGCTTGCCCCGCACCATGCCCGCCGTGACCGTGTGCGTCAGGGTGACGCCGCTGCGCAGGGCCCGTGCGATGCCGAAGTCGGTCAGCCGGGCGACGCCGTCCTCGGTGACCAGGATCCAGCAGGTCGGCTCGCCGCCGGCGTGGTCGTCCCGCTCCTCGACGAAGTCGAGGAGCGGCACGATGTCCGGATGGTGCAGCCGCGCGGCGTACTGCGCCTCCTTCTTGAGTCTCCTGGCGGCCTGCCCGTCGTCGGGTCGCGCGCACTTGACCGCGACGATCCGCTTCAGCGTCTCGTCCCAGGCCTGCCACACGACACCCATCCCGCCCCGGCCGACGGGGTCCTTCGGGAGGTAGCGGCCGGCGATCTCCTGCCCGGCCCTCAGCGTCAACACGGTCACGGACTGTACGCAGCACTGCTGGGGCAGTGACCGCGTTCACCGGACTCCATACGGACGAGCACAGGACCCTCGCAGCCGGGCCGGCTCACTTCGTGCCGACCGTCCGCAGCACCGTCACCGCCAGCGTCCGCGCCACCTCCACCACCTCGCCGACCGCCACCCGCTCACGAGCGCTGTGCGCCACCCGGATGTCCCCCGGCCCGTACTGCAGGGTCGGGATCCCCGCCCCGGCGTACAGCCGCAGATCGCTCCCGTACGGCGCCCCGCACTCCCCCAGGTCCGCGGCGCCCCCGGCGTCGGCCCGGGCACCCCGGATCACCCCCGGCAGCGGATGCCCCTCCGGCAGCCGCCCGCTGGCGAACTGCCCGCCCGGCCAGGTCACCGTCGCCGGATGCGCCCGCAGCCAGGGGTCGCCGGCGCAGGCCTCGGCGACGACGCGCTCGAGGGCGGCCCGCGCCTCGGCCGGGTCCTCCCCGAGCCGTACCCCCAGCCGTCCTTCGGCGACCAGCAGATCGGGCACGCTGCTCGCCCAGTCCCCGGCGCGCACGGTGCCCACCGACAGGGCGTACGGGATGGGGTGCCCGGCCATCAGGGGGTGCGGGTCCCGGTTGCGCTCGGTCTCCAGTCGGGCCAGCGCCCGGTGCAGCGGCACATACGCGTCGATCGCGCTGACGCCCTGGTCCCGCGCGCTGCCGTGCGCCGCCTTGCCTGGCACGGTGAGGCGGAAGGTCAGCGCGCCGGCGTTGGCGGTGACGAGGGCGCCGCCGGTCGGCTCGGTGATGACGCAGAGGTCCCCGCGGTGGCCGCGCCGCAGCGTGCCGAAGGCGCCGAGTCCGCCGTCCTCCTCGCCCACCACGAAGTGCACGCCGACCCGCCCGCGCAGCTTCACCCCGGCGGCCCGTATCGCGGTGAGCGCGGCGAGGTGGGCCACCAGGCCGGCCTTCATGTCGCAGGCGCCGCGCCCGTGGACGACGTCCCCGGCCACCCGCGGCACGAACGGATCGCCGGCCCACGCGTCCGGGTCGCCCGGCGGTACGACGTCCACATGGCCCTGCAGGACGAAGGTCGGCCCGTCCCCGCCGTCCTCCGTCACGCCGACCAGCCCCCAGGCCTCCTCGCGCTCGGCCTCCGTCCCCGGGAAGGCGGGGTCGGCGCGCAGCGCGTCCAGGTCCATGGACCACAGGTCGACGTCCAGCCCCAGCCGCTCCAGCCGCCCCGCCAGCAGATGCTGCAGTTCCGACTCGGCCGCGCTGCCGGTCACGCTCGGCACGGCGATCAGCTCCAGCAGCGTCCGCCCGATCCCGGCCTCGTCGATCTCGGCCAGTACGGCGCTCTCCACGTCGTTCAGCATCCTGACGCCCCTCCCCTCGCCCACCGGACACGACGCACGCCCCGCCCGAACCGATAGTGGCCTACGCCGGGCAGATCCGAGAGAGCGCCTCGGGACGCCGGGAACCTCGGGCAGCCGCCCCGGGTTCTCACCCCGAGTCACCCGCCGTAAACCCGATCGCCGTCCCGCCCCCCTCCCTCCGGAACGCGAACGGTGCCCCGCCGTGTGCCAGCGCGACCTCCCGCACGATGGACAGCCCGAGTCCGGACCCGGGCAGGGAGCGTGCGTCGGCGGCGCGGTAGAAGCGGTCGAAGACCCGCATGAGGTCGTCCTCGGCGATGCCCGGCCCCCGGTCGAGCACCTCGACGCGCACCGCCCCGGGGCGCGCGGGCCCGGCGACGTTGATCTCGATCGGCGCGGCGCCGTCGCGGTCGAACTTCGCCGCGTTCTCCACGAGGTTGGTCACCGCCCGCTGGAGCATCCCCGGCCGCCCGTCCATCGTCGTGTCGCCGCTCGCGCGGACCAGGATCCGCCGCCCGGTACGCCGCCGGGCGATGACCGCGACGTCCTCGGCGATCTCGGCGAGGTCCACCCGCCGGGCCGGCTCGGTGTCGGACTGCCCGGCCGCGAGGTCCACCAACTCGTTGACCAGATCGGTCAGTTCGCGCGCCTCCTGGCCCAGGTCGGCCACCAGCTCCTCCCGGGTGTCGGGCGGCAGCTCGTCGATGCGGCGCAGCAGGGAGATGTTCGTGCGCAGCGAGGTCAGCGGGGTGCGCAGTTCGTGGCCCGCGTCCTGCACCAGGCGCCGCTGGTCCTCCTCCGACTGCGCCAGCCGGCCCAGCATGCGGTCGAAGGCCCGGCCCAGGCGGCCCACCTCGTCGTAGCCCGTGACCGGCACCTGGATGCCCAGCCGGCGGGTGCGGGCGACGTTCTCGGCCGCGTCGGTGAGGACGACAAGCCGGCGCGTGATACGCCGGGCCAGCCACCAGCCGAAGAGCCCCGCGAGCGTCACCACGGCCGCCATCAGCAGCAGGGTCCGCTGCTGCAGCGCCCGCAGCAGGTCCTCCGTGTTGCTGAACTCCTGGGCCACCTGCACCGCACCCCGCCCGTTGCCGAGCGCGACGGTCGCGACGCGGTAGACGTCGCTGCCGACGTCGACGTCCTTGTGCTGGACCATCCGCCCGGCCGTCCGGTCGGCCGCGATCCGCCGGTCAGCCGCCGTGACCGGCAGTCCTGGACGGCCCGGGTCGACGACCGCACCATCCGGGCCGAGCACCTGCACATCGGTACGGGCGGGCCGTACGAGATCGTGGCCGGGCGCGGAGGACGAGAAGTCCTCGGTCGTCATCGGCCGCCGCCGCACCTCGCCGCGCAGATCCTGCACGACCTCGTCGAACACGGACTCCTGGTCGACCCGCACCAGCCGGGCGGCGGCGGTGTACGACAGCAGCCCGACCAGGACGGTGACCACGGCGGTCACGGCCGCGAAGGAGACCGCGAAGGTGCCGCGCAGAGAGGCGAGTCCGGTCCGCCGCCGTCCGGTGAACAACCGGGCGAGCCGGCCCCGGGCCGGGCCGCCCACTCAGTCCTCCCGCAGCACGTATCCCACGCCGCGCACCGTGTGGATGAGCTGCGGGGCGTCCGGCTCGTCGAGCTTGCGGCGCAGATAGCCGACGTAGACGGCGAGGTTCTTGGAGCCGGGGCCGAAGTCGTAGCCCCAGATGCGGTCGTAGATGGTGGAGTGGTCGAGGACGATGCCGGCGTTGCGCACCAGCAGTTCCAGCAGCTCGAACTCGGTCCGCGTCAGCTCCAGCTCCCGCGCGCCCCGCCACGCCCGGCGCGCCTGCGGGTCCATCCGCAGCCCGGCCGCCTCGATCAGCCGGGCGGTGGGCTCGGGGGCGGGCTGCTTCGGTACGTCGACGGGGGCGCCGTTCGTGTCACTGGTGCGGCGCAGCAGGGCGCGCAGCCGGGCGAAGACCTCCTCCACGTCGAAGGGCTTCACGACGTAGTCGTCGGCGCCCGCGTCCAGGCCGGCGATGCGGTCCTGGGTCTCCACCAGCGCCGTGAGCATCAGGATCGGGGTGCGGTCGCCCTCGGCGCGCAGCACCCGGCAGACCTGGAGCCCGTCGATGCCGGGCATCATCACGTCCAGCACGAGCACGTCCGGCGGCGTGCGGTGGGCCTGCGCGAGCGCCTCGACCCCGTCGGCGACCGCGGTGACCCGGTAGCCCTCCAGGGTCAGCGCGCGCTCCAGGGCGTGGCGGATGGCGCGGTCGTCTTCGGCGAGGAGCACAGTCTGGGGCACGGGTTCAGTCTGCCAAGGCCTCCGGCGCTTCGGCCGGGCGAGCGAGCCTGCGATCACCCTTCTTACTGGGCTCTCACCGTCACAGGGCGGCCCGCCCCGGATGCTGCGGCTCCCGGCCTCGCCCTCCGAGTCGGCCTCGCCTCAGGCGACGGTCGCCTCCTTCCCGGCGAGCAGGGAAGCGTGCGTGGGCGCCTGGGGGACATCGGCCGGACGGCCGTTCGCGAACTCCTTGCGCAGCACCGGCACGACCTCCTCGCCGAGCATGTCGATCTGCTCCAGGACGGTCTTCAGCGGCAGTCCGGCGTGGTCCATCAGGAAGAGCTGGCGCTGGTAGTCACCGGCGTACTCGCGGAAGGACAGGGTCTTCTCGATGACCTGCTGCGGGGAGCCCACGGTCAGCGGGGTCTGGTCCATGAAGTCCTCCAGCGACGGCCCGTGCCCGTACACCGGCGCGACGTCGAAGTAGGGCCGGAACTCGCGGATGGCGTCCTGGGAGTTGCGCCGCATGAAGACCTGACCGCCGAGCCCCACGATCGCCTGCTCGGGCGTGCCGTGGCCGTAGTGGGCGTACCTGGACCGGTACAGCTCGACCATCCGCTTGGTGTGGTCGGCCGGCCAGAAGATGTTGTTGTGGAAGAAGCCGTCGCCGTAGTACGCGGCCTGCTCGGCGATCTCCGGCGAGCGGATGGAGCCGTGCCAGACGAAGGGCGGTACGCCGTCCAGCGGGCGCGGCGTGGCGGTGAAGCCCTGCAGCGGCGTACGGAACTTGCCCTCCCAGTTCACGACGTCCTCGCGCCACAGCCGGTGGAGAAGGGCGTAGTTCTCGACGGCGAGGTTGATGCCCTGCCGGATGTCCTGCCCGAACCACGGATACACCGGGCCGGTGTTGCCGCGGCCCATCATCAGGTCGACCCGGCCGTCGGCCAGGTGTTGCAGCATCGCGAAGTCCTCGGCGATCTTCACCGGGTCGTTGGTGGTGATGAGGGTGGTGGCCGTGGAGAGGACGAGCTTCTCCGTGCGCGCCGCGATGTAGCCGAGCATGGTCGTGGGGGACGACGGCACGAAGGGCGGGTTGTGGTGCTCGCCGGTCGCGAAGACGTCCAGGCCGACCTCCTCGGCCTTCAGCGCGATGGCGACCATGGCCTTGATGCGCTCGCGCTCGGTCGGCGTACGGCCGGTCGTCGGATCCGGCGTGACGTCGCCGACGCTGAAGATCCCGAACTGCATGGTCGCTCACCTTCCAGATTGTTGACGGTTAAACTATACCTGGAAGGTGAGGACGCCGGCGGCTATTCCCAGTCCGCCGGGCTACGACGTCCGCTGGAGCTACGACCGCCGCCGGGGCTACGACCGCCGCCAGTGAGGATCCCTGCCGGTCCGCGCGAGCAGCCGCTCGAACCGCGACGCGCCCTCCGGCTCCGGCACCGGCTCCCCGAACACCCCCATCTTCCGGGCCGTCGGCGCCAGCTCCGCCACCGCGCCGGTCAGCTCCGTCACGACCGCCTCCTCGGCGCCGGGGTAGTCCTGCCCCGTGGCCCGCGCCAGGTCCCACACATGCACGGTCAGATCGAGCAGCGCCATCGAGCCGACCAGCCGCGCCGGCATGCCCATCCCGCCCGTCGTGCCCTCCTCGGCACCGGGCGCGGACCAGACCGCCACGAGCCGGTCCGTCTCCTCGGCGAACCGCTCCCGCCAGCCCGGCCCCGCACCGACCTCGTCGGGCGTCCCGCCGAAGTCCGACGACTCCTTCACCGCCAGCCGCTGGAACTGCACGATCACCTGGAAGACATGGTTGACCAGGGCCTTCACGTCGTACTCGGCACAGGGCGTGGGACCGGCGAGGGCCTCGTCCCGGATACCCCGCACCACCGGCAGCGCCCGCTCCCGCGCCAGGCCCAGCAGCTCACCGATGCCGTACGTCTTCACCGCGTTTGCGTCCATACCCCGACCGTAGGGACCGCACCGGCCGCCCCTCTTGAAGAAACGCGACATACGATCCCGCCATGGAGGCACCGGCACCGCGCCCCGACACCCGCGGGATCGTCAACCCGTCCGGGCTGCTGAGCCGCGTCCGGTTCCGCCGCCACGAGCCCGCCGAGCCGCTGCGCCGGTACGTCGAGTGGTACTGGCTGATCGACTGGGACCTGCCCGAGCCCTACGTCTCCCATGTCGTCCCGCATCCGTCCGTCAACCTCACCTTCCAGTGGGACGAGGCCGAGGGACCCCCGTATGCCGAGGTCACCGGCGTGGCACAGGGCCTCTTCGCCAGGAAGCTGACCGGCCCCGGCCGGGTCTGCGGGGTGAAGTTCCGGCCCGGCGGGTTCCGGCCGTACGCCCCCGAGGCGCCGGTCTCCCGGTGGACGGGCCGCGCGCTGCCCGCCGAGGAGGTGTTCCCGGCGGCCACCGGCGACGCCGCCCGCGCGATCGTCACCCCCGCCGACGACCACGCCCGGGTGGCCGCCCTGGACACCTTCCTCCTGGCCCTCCCCCACACCCCCGACCCCCAGGCCGACCTCGCCATGACCCTCGTCCGGCACATCCGCGCCGACCGCACGGTCCGCCGCGTCGGCGACTTCGCCTCGGCGCACGGCCTGTCGGTACGGGCGCTGCAACGCCTCTTCTCGGCCTACGTCGGCGTCAGCCCCAAATGGTGCGTCCTGCGCTACCGCATCCACGAGGCCCTGGAAACCGCCGGCACCCGCACCGACGTCGACTGGGCCACCCTCGCCACCGAACTCGGCTACGCCGACCAGGCCCATCTGGTACGGGACTTCACGGCGACGGTGGGGGTGCCGCCGACGGCGTACACGGCGGAGGCCGGAGCCGGGACGTAGCGGAGGCCGGAGCCGGGGCCTCAGAGGGCCAGTAGCAGCCGGGGCCTCAGGGAACCAGTACCAACCGCCCCCGCGCCCCGCCCTCGTCCAACCGCGCATGCGCCTTGGCGACCTCGTCCAGGCGGAACGTCTCAGCCACCCGGAGCGTCAGCACACCCTCGTCCACCAGCCGGACCAGCTCGGCGAGCCGCGCCCCATCGGCGCTCACCTCCACCGCCCCGGTCCGCACCCCGCGCACCGACCCGGGCTCCGCGTGCGGAATGAGGCCGATGTAGGCGCCCCCGTCGCGCACCCACTCCAGGGCCGGCGCCCCGAGGACCGCGGCGTCCAGCACGGCGTCGAAGCGCCCGGGCTCGACGGCGCCCGCCGTGAAACCGGTGGCCCCCAGCGACCGTACGAACTCCTCGTCCGTCTCCCGGGCCAGCGCGGTCACCTCGATTCCCCGGTGCGCGGCGAGCTGCACGGCGTATCCGCCGACCGCGCCCGCGGCACCCGTCACCAGCAGCACCTGCCCCGGCGTCAACTCCAGCCGGTCCAGGGCCTGTACGGCGGTCAGCGCGTTGAGCGGCAATGTCGCGGCGTACACGGCGTCCACCGTGGCGGGCGCCAGGGCCGCCGCGTCCGTGTCCACGACGACGTACTCGGCGTGTGTGCCCAGCGGCTTGGCCACGCCGTGGTCGAGCGCCACCACCGTGTCGCCCACACTCCAGGAACTGGCCACACCCACCGCGTCCACGGTCCCGGCGACATCCCAGCCGAGCCCGATCCGCTTCCCGGCGCCTCCGAAGACCCCGGCCCGCACCCCCGCGTCCACGGGGTTCAGCGCGGCCGCCGAGACCTTGATCCGTATCTCTCGCGCGCCGGGCTCCGGTACGTCGGTCTCCACGACCTCCACGACCTCCGGCCCACCGAACGAGTCCACAACAACAGCACGCACAGCGTTCTCCCTGGTTCGTCAGAGTGCGGGACGTATCTCCCGTCCACTGCGAACAACCCTAGGAAGAGTTACTATCCAGTAGTAAGTAGTTACCTCAGAGTGCGTACGTTCCCCAGAGGTGAGCAATGGCGACCATGACGGCGGCCCAGCGACGCGAGCAGGCCCGCATCGAGTACGACGCCTTCCTCAAGAGCTGCCCCACCAACCAGCTCCTGGACCGCATCAGCGACAAGTGGGTCAGCCTCGTCGTCGCCGCCCTGGCCCCGGGGCCCATGCGCTACAGCGACCTCGGCCGCAAGATCGCCGGCGTCAGCCCCAAGATGCTGACCCAGACCCTGCGCTCCCTCGAGCGGGACGGCCTCCTCACCCGCACCGTCACCCCGTCCGTCCCCCTCCGCGTCGACTACGAGCTGACCGCGCTGGGCCGGAATCTGGCCCAGTTGCTGACCGCGGTGAAGAACTGGGCGGAGACCCACTTCGACGAGGTGCACCGGGCACGCGAGCGCTACGACGCCGAGACCCCGGACGAGTAGCACCAGGCAGCGGCGCCGGCGTCAGAAGCAGCCCGGGGTCAGAAGTGATACGTGTCCCCCGTGTCCAGCACCAGCACCCGCCCCTGAGCGTTCCCCCGGTTCGCGTCCACCCGGTTCTCGTCCACCTGGTTCTTGTCCACCTGGTTCTCGTCCACCGCCCCGTCGCTCCACACCGTGTCGAACTCCAGCAGCACCTCCGTGGGCGCGCCCCGCAGCCGTACCCGGAGCCCGACCCGCTCGCCCACCCCGTCCGCCTCCAGCGCCCCGACCCGGCACAGCACCACCCGCTCCGCCGCCCGGGCACACCCCGCCGGCAGCGTCTGCCGGTCCGCCAGCGGCTGCGACCAGCGGATCCGCACCGCCGACTCGGGCGCAGCGCCGGGCCCGTGATTGTGCGGCGTGAACCGTACGTCGACGCGGCCGGCGACCATGTCGGCGGTGCCGTGATAGGCGAGATCCGCATCGGGAGCGCCCATCGCACCGGCGGCCGGAGCCATCCCAGCGACCACCGTCACCACGGCCGCCCCGCACACCGCAGCAACCCGCATCCGCCGCATACCGCAACTCCTCACTCCACGTGGTCGTAGAGCGATGTATCCCACGCGCGGCGGCCGGCAGGCGCCGTCCAACAGGTGACACGAGGGCGTACGGGGCCCTCACGCGGGCGTGCGAGGCTGACGCCATGCTGATCCTGCGCTCCGCCGCCCTGTTCGTCGTCGCCGCCCTGTTCGAGATCGGCGGCGCCTGGCTGGTCTGGCAGGGCGTGCGCGAACACCGCGGCTGGCTGTGGATCGGCGCGGGCGTCATGGCCCTCGGCGCCTACGGCTTCGTCGCCACGCTCCAGCCCGACCCCCACTTCGGCCGGATCCTCGCCGCGTACGGCGGTGTCTTCGTCGCCGGTTCGCTGGCCTGGGGCATGGTCGCCGACGGCTACCGCCCGGACCGCTGGGACGTCACGGGAGCGCTGATCTGCCTCGCGGGCATGGCGGTGATCATGTACGCGCCGCGCGGAGACTGACGGCGGCCGAGCCCATCTCATCGGCCCATCGCATCGCGCGCCTATCCTGTCCTGGCCGGACCTTCCGGACCCGACCGCACGAGGAGCAGCCATGCCCACCGCCGCACCGTCCGCCGCCTCCCGCATCGCCGTCGTCACGGGTGCGAGCAGCGGCATCGGCGCCGCCACGGCACGTCAGCTCGCCGCGGCCTGCTACCGGGTCGTCCTGACCGCCCGCCGCAAGGACCGCATCGAGGCGCTGGCGGAGGAGATCACCACGGCCGGTGGATCGGCGACGGCGTACCAGCTCGACGTCACCGACCGCGCCGCGGTCGACGAGTTCGCGACGGCCTTCAGGACGATCGGCGTCCTGGTCAACAACGCGGGCGGCGCGCTGGGCGCCGACCCGGTCGCGACCGGCGACCCGGCCGACTGGCGCACGATGTACGAGACGAACGTCATCGGCACCCTGAACCTCACCCAGGCCCTGCTGCCCAAGCTGGAGGCGAGCGGCGACGGCACGGTGGTCGTGGTCTCCTCGACGGCCGGCCACGCCACGTACGAGGGCGGCGCTGGCTACGTCGCCGCCAAGCACGGCGCCCACGTCCTCGCCGAGACCCTCCGCCTGGAGATCGTCGGCCGCCCGGTCCGCGTCATCGAGGTCGCGCCCGGCATGGTCCGCACGGACGAGTTCGCGCTGACCCGCTTCGGCGGCGACACCGACAAGGCGGCGAAGGTCTACGAGGGCGTGGCCGACCCCCTGACGGCCGACGACGTGGCCGACACCATCACCTGGGCGGTCACCCGCCCCAGCCACGTCAACATCGACCTCCTGGTCGTCCGCCCGCGCGCCCAGGCGTCCAACACGAAGGTCCACAGGGAGCAGTGACAAAGGACGGCAAGGACCCGCACAACGAACGCCAGATGTGGTGGTGGCTCGGCTACTTCCTCTTCGGCATCCACATCGTGGCGTTCGTGATGATCTACGCGGTGACGCACGCGCCGAAGTAGCAGGTAACCCACAGGGGTGAACCCCATCGATCACCCAAACGGACGCTGAACTGTCGATCTAGGCTCGCAGCCACAACATCAAATCGACGGCCCCCGGCCGGGATGCCGGTCCCGAACCGAGGGCCTGACCAGCAAGGAAGGACTACGCTTCCTCATGGCTGACTGCGAGCCTAGCGTCCACCAGTTCATGGACCTCACGGTCCCCGAGTACGCGTACATGTTCGGCTTCTTGCAGGCGGACGGGCACCTGCAAAAGGGGGTCGGGCAAAAGGGCAGGTTGTCCGTCGAGATCAGCGCCCGCGACATCGAACTCCTGCGCATGTTTCAGAAGCTCACGCCGTACTACAGCAGCATCACCGAGCGCACCCGGTCCACGAACTTCGCAAAGATTCACACCTCGGTGGTCTGGTCCCTGTTTTCCCTGGAGGCCAGGACCAGACTCAACGAACTCGGCCTGCCCTACGGCCGCAAGTCGCAAACGATCGCGCCACCACGCGTCGAGGTCTCGACCGGCGACTATCTGCGGGGGCTTGTCGACGCAGACGGCTCAGTCGGTTTCACGAGCAAGGGGATCCCATTCGTCTCCCTCACCACAGCCAGCACTGCCATCGCGTGTCATCTGCGCGACTACGCACGGGATGTGGCGGGAGCCGAGCGCATCATCAAGCGCAACGCCCGGGACGGCATCTACAACCTCTTCTACACAATGGACGCGGCCCAGCGCTTGGCAGGCAACCTGTACTACCCAGGTTGCCTGTCCCTGGCGCGCAAGCGCACCACCGCCGACTCCATCGCCGACTGGGTACGCCCTGCCGACATGCGAGCCACGTATACACGGCGCCGCTGGACCGAAGCGGAAGACCGCGTCCTGCTGGAGCTCAACAGCCCAACGGCAGCCTCCGAGGAACTCGGCAGGACCGTTCAGAGCTGCAATCTCCGCCTCTGGCGCTTGCGCACGGGCCAAGCGGCCTTGCCCAGTGACCAGTGACTAGGCGCGTGAGGCCCCCGGTATCGACCGGGGGCCTCACGCGTTAGCCCTTGACACACACGACCTGCTTCAGCTTCGCCACGACTTGCACAAGGTCCCGCTGCTGATCGATGACCTGCTCGATCGGCTTGTAGGCACCCGGAATCTCATCCACGACGCCGGAGTCCTTACGGCACTCCACGCCCCGCGTCTGCTCTTCCAGGTCCTTCGTCGTGAAGCGACGCTTCGCGGCCTTACGGCTCATGCGCCGACCGGCTCCGTGCGAGGCTGAGTTGAACGCCTTCTCGTTGCCGAGCCCCTTCACGATGTACGAACCTGTGCCCATCGAGCCAGGGATGATCCCGTACTCACCGGAGCCCGCGCGGATCGCCCCCTTACGTGTGACGAGCAGGTCCATACCGTCGTACCGCTCCTGCGCCACGTAGTTGTGGTGACAGGAAATCTCCGGCTCGAAGGTCGGCTTCGCCTTCTTGAACTCCTTGCGGATGACGTCCTTGAGGAGCGCCATCATGATCGTGCGGTTGTACTTGGCGTACTCCTGCGCCCAGAAAAGGTCGTTCCGGTACGCAGCCATCTGTGGAGTGTCCGCCACGAACACGGCGAGATCGCGGTCCACCAATCCCTGGTTGTGCGGGAGCTTCTGGGCGACGCCGATGTGATGCTCAGCCAGTTCCTTGCCGATATTCCGGGAGCCGGAGTGGAGCATGAGCCACACCGAACCAGACATATCTATACAAAGTTCACAAAAGTGATTCCCTTGGCCAAGGGTTCCCATCTGTGTAGCCGCCCGCTCCTTGCGGAACCGCACAGCCTCAGCGACTCGATCAAACCGCCCCCAAAAGTCATCCCACCCCCCAGTGGCCAACCCATGCAACCGCCCCGGATCCACAGGACTGTCATGCATCCCCCGCCCCACCGGAATCGCCTGCTCGATCCTCGACCGCAGCCGCGACAGATCCCCCGGCAGATCATTCGCCGTCAGCGACGTCTTCACCGCCGACATCCCGCACCCGATGTCCACCCCCACCGCCGCCGGACACACGGCCCCCCGCATCGCGATGACGGACCCGACCGTCGCGCCCTTCCCGTAATGCACGTCCGGCATCACGGCCAGCCCTTCGATCCACGGCAGCGTCGCGACGTTCCGCAACTGCTGCAGGGCCACGTCCTCGACCGTCGCCGGGTCGGTCCACATCCGGATCGGCACCTTCGCGCCCGGCATCTCCACGTACGACATATCGCCCTCATTCCCCCGTAACAAAACACAAGCCTGAAATCGCAAAACCGGCGCCAGGGTCGATGAAAAGGGACAACGGACCGGCGTCCACGGCAGTGCGTGCGATACACATTGTGTCCAGTGGGCGCCCCCGTGCGGCAAGCGAATAACCAGCGGGGACACTGAGAGACCGGCATCCGACCGATCACACGAGCCACCGCGAGAGGAGCCTGACCGTGCAGCGGAAGGCGTACGTATCCGGCGTCGCCGCCCTCCTCGTGGCGCTGCTGGCAAGCTGCACCGGCAGCTCCGACAGCGGCGGCGCGACCGACGACTCCAACCCCGGTGGCTCCGGTACGACGGCGGCGCCGGCCGAACCCGGCCGGTACCGCACCCTGCCCGAACCGTGCGGCGTGGTCGGCGAGGACACGCTCGACTCGCTGCTGCCCGGCATCGAGCAGATCACGGACGCGGAGCAGCGCGAGAAGGCGTACGAGGGCACGCCGACGCTCACCTACGACACCCACCGCAAGGCCGGCTGCCGTTGGAAGGTCGAGTCGGCCGACGCCACGGACCACCTCTTCGTCGACTTCGAGCGTGTGGTGTCGTACGACACGACGGTCAGCGACGACAGCGAGGCGGAGCGGCTCTTCGCGACCAGGCAGGAGGCGGCGGACCTCCCGGTGCCGGCGAGTTCGGACAGCGCGCAGACGGACGGCGAGGACTCCCCGTCCGCCGATCCGGGCGCCGGCCCGAGCGGCTCGCCCTCCCCCGCGGCCTCGAACTCCTCGAACTCCGCATCCTCGTCCCCGTCGTCCTCCGCCTCCCCCTCCGATGGCGCGACCCCCGCCGAGCTCCAGCCCCGCGTCCTGGACGACCTCGGCGACGAGGCGTTCCTCGACGACGCGCTCGGCAGCTCCGGTTCGACGGCTCAGCAGCGCAAGGTGACTGTGGTGTTCCGCACGTCCAACGTGATCGTGACGATCGAGTACGAGGAGCAGCCGGCCACCGTCGGCACGGTCCCGGACAGCGAGGAAATGCAGGACAGGGCCCAGAAACTGGCCGCACAACTGGCGGACACGCTGGCGGACTAGCGCCGCTCGTTCACACCTCCACGCCCTTGTGCGACGTAACCGAAACGAGACCACACAGCTCCTTCACCGCGTACCGTGGCCCCTCGGACCCGATCCGACCGCAGGAACCACGAGTGTCAGCCATGAGTGAAGGAACCATGCAGCGAGCAGCAGATCGAGACCATCGTGACCGGCGTGACCGGCGTGAGCGGCGTGACCAGGGGGAGCGGCGGGCGAGGGGCCTGCGCCGCGCCCTTGTCTGCGCGGCAGCCGTCCCCGTGATGCTGGTCGCCGCGGGCTGCTCCTCCTCCTCGGACTCCGGCTCGGAGGAGAAGGCGGCGGACAGCGGCACGAAGACCTCGGCGTCGCCGTCGGAGAGCCCGTCGCCGACGGTGCAGGCGGCCGTGTACAAGTCGCTTCCCGATGCGTGCAAGGTGCTGTCGAAGAAGACCCTGGAGGACCTGGTCCCGGAGGCCAAGTCCGGCAAGAAGGGCTCGTCGGACGACGCGTCGACGCGCGGCTCCTGCTCCTGGAGCAGCCTGGACAACAACGGCGTGAAGGGCTCGCAGTTCCGCTGGCTCAACATCTCCCTGCTGCGCTTCGAGTCCGACGTCACGCGCGGCTCGGGCGACAAGCTGGCGCAGGACTACTACGAGACGCAGCTCGGGGACGCCAAGTCGGTGTCCGGGGCCAAGAACACCAAGTCGGAGCCGGTCTCCGGGGTGGGCGGCGAGGCGACCGCGGTGCGCTACGACCTGAAGAAGAAGGAGGGTTCCTTCAAGCAGGAGACGGTCGTGGCCCGGGTCGAGAACGTCGTCGTCACCCTCGACTACAACGGCGCCGGTCTGGCCGGTGAGAAGGCGCCGAGCGCGGACGCCCTGAACAAGCTGGCGCAGAAGGCGGTCAAGGAGGTCGTGGCCGCGGTGGCGAAGGAGAACGACGGCGGCGCCGCGGGCACGCCGAGCGGCGCCCCCTCCAAGGAGGCGTCCGGCTCCCCGTCCAAGTCAGCGTCGAACAAGAGCTGACTGTCACACCCGGCCCACCGCTGAGTCACAACTCCCAGCTCAGCCAGGCCCTTTGCGAGAGCCCGGCCCTCACCAGGGACCGGGCTCTCGCCGTACCGGCAGCACGTACGGCGTACAGATGTGCCACTCTGTTGCGCGCAACAACACGCAATGGGAGGGGAGTACGAGTGGCCGCGCCACCGAAGCTGACTCGGATGCACCGCGTTCTCATCGGCGTGGTCGTGTTCGGCGCCGTGATCATCGCCGGCATCGGCTTCGCCGGTTCGTACGCGGCCGTCCGCGAGCTGGCCATCCAGAAGGGCTTCGGGAACTTCAGCTATGTGTTCCCGATAGGCATCGACGCGGGCATCTGCGTCCTGCTCGCCCTCGACCTGCTGCTGACCTGGATCCGCATCCCGTTCCCCCTCCTGCGCCAGACGGCCTGGCTGCTGACGGCCGCGACGATCGCCTTCAACGGCGCGGCGGCCTGGCCGGACCCGCTGGGCGTGGGCATGCACGCGGTGATCCCGGTCCTGTTCGTGGTCGCGGTCGAGGCGGCCCGCCACGCGATCGGCCGCATCGCGGACATCACGGCTGACAAGCACATGGAGGGCGTCCGCCTCACCCGCTGGCTGCTCTCCCCCGTCCCGACGTTCCTCCTGTGGCGCCGGATGAAGCTGTGGGAGCTGCGCTCCTACGACCAGGTCATCAAGCTGGAACAGGAGCGCCTGGTCTACCAGGCCCGCCTGCGCTCCCGCTTCGGCCGGGCGTGGCGCCGAAAGGCCCCGGTGGAGTCCCTGATGCCGCTGCGCCTGGCCAAGTACGGCGTCCCACTGGCGGACACGGCTCCGGCGGGCCTGGCAGCGGCGGGCATCGAGCCGGCACTGCTGCCGCCGGTGTCCAGGCAGGCGTTGGACGGGGCGGCGGTGGCGGAGGTGGCGCCGGCGACACAGGCGAGCTTGAACGCGGCCCCCGCGGCCGACGCGACGCCGACGGCACCCCCCGGCGGGCAGCGCCCCGAACTGGACGGCACCTCCCACGCCGAGCAACAGGAATACCTACAGGACTGGTTCAACACCCCTCGCCAGGTCGAGTACCAGGGCGGCTACAACCCCCAGTACGACCCCCAGGACCACTACGAGCAGTGGTACTCGGAGCAGCAGCAGGCCGACCAGTACCGCGACCAGTACGAGGAAGAACCCCCCGTCCAGGAACCCTCCCCGGAGGACACCGGCACCTTCCCGATCCCGGTGACCGGCAACCGCACCCGCCAGCTCGGCGAGGGCGGCGGCCCCCCGGAGGCCCCGGAGCCGGACGAGGAGGCGTACTACCAGGTCTTCAAGCAGTCGATCAACGGCAGCCTGCCCACGCCGCGCGAGTTCAGCGACAACGTGGAGGCGTCGTTCGGCCGCTCGGTTCCGGACGCCGACGCCAAGCGCATGGTGAACCGCTTCTCCAACCGCTTCAACGCGGAACTCGAAGAGGACCACATCGCATGACCGCCCCGCACGCGGTGAAGGGGGCGCCCGGCGAGCACCGGGCGCCCCCTTCACCGTGGAACCGGCGTCACTCCCCGAGCAGGGCCCGCACCCGCTCCTGCCCCACCGCCAGCAGCAGCGTGGGCAGTCGCGGCCCCGTGTCCCGCCCCACCAGCAGGTGGTACAGCAGCGCGAAGAACGCCCGCTGAGCGGTCTTGATCTCGGCCGGCAGCTCCTTGGGCGTGGCGTCCGCGGGGAACCCGGCCTGCACCTTGGGCACGCCGTACACGAGGTGGGTCAACCCGTCCAGCGACCAGTGCGACTCCAGCCCGTCGAGCAGCAGCCGCAGCGACTGCTGGGACGCCTCGTCGAGCGACTTCAGCAGCTCGGCGTCGGGCTCGTCCCGGACGATCGTCCGCTGGTCGGCCGGTACGTGCGTGTTGATCCAGGCCTCGGCCTTGTCGTACCGGGGCCGCGCCTCGTCCAGCGACGCCAGCGGGTTCTCCGGGTCGAGCTCGGAAAGGATCCGCAGGGCCTGGTCCTGGTGCCCGGCGGTGATGTCGGCGACGGACGCGAGCGTCCGGTACGGCAGCGGCCGCTGCGTACGCGGCAGCTCACCGGCGGCCGTCCGCACGGCACGGGAGTGCGCGGCGACGTCGGCCGGCAGGGCGGACCCGTCCGCCACCTTCCCGTCGAGCTTGTCCCACTCGTCGTAGAGCCGCTGGATCTCCTGGTCGAAGGCGATCTTGAAGGATTGGTTGGGCCTGCGCCGGGCGTAGAGCCACCGCAGGATCTGCGGCTCCATGATCTTCAGGGCGTCGGCGGGGGTGGGCACCCCGCCCCGCGAGGAGGACATCTTCGCCATCCCGGAGATCCCCACGAAGGCGTACATGGGCCCGATGGGCTGCTTGCCCCCGAAGATCCCGACGATCTGCCCGCCGACCTGGAAGCTGGAACCCGGCGACGAATGATCGACCCCGCTGGGCTCGAACACGACACCCTCGTAGGCCCAGCGCATGGGCCAGTCGACCTTCCAGACCAGCTTGCCGCGGTTGAACTCGTTGAGCCGGACGGTCTCCGAGAAGCCGCACTCGTTGCAGGTGTACGTCAGCTCGGTGGTGTCGTCGATGTACGAGGTGACGGTGGTGAGGTCCTTCTCGCAGTTGCCGCAGTAGGGCTTGTACGGGAAGTACCCGGCGGAGCCGGAGCTGCCGTCGTCCTCGCCGGCCGCCCCCGACCCTTCGGCGGCCTCCAGCTCGGCCTCGTCGACCGGCTTCTGGGACTTCTTGGCGCCGGCCTTGGGCTTGGTGCGGTACTGGGCGAGCACGGCGTCGATGTCGCCCCGGTGCTTCATGGCGTGCAGGATCTGCTCCCGGTACACACCGGAGGTGTACTGCGCGGTCTGGCTGATCCCGTCGAACTCCACGCCGAGCTCGGCGAGCGATTCGACCATCGCCGCCTTGAAGTGCTCGGCCCAGTTCGGATACGACGACCCCTGCGGCGCCGGCACGGAGGTCAGCGGCTTGCCGATGTGCCGGGCGTGGGACTCGTCGGAGACGCCCGCGATGCCCTGGGGCACCTTGCGGTACCGGTCGTAGTCGTCCCAGGAGATCAGGTGCCGGACCTGATACCCCCGCCGCCGGATCTCGTCGGCGACGAGGTGCGGGGTCATGACCTCGCGCAGGTTGCCCAGGTGGATGGGGCCGGAGGGAGAGAGCCCCGACGCGACGACGACCGGTTTGCCCGGGGCCCGGCGCTCCGACTCCTCGATGACCTCATCCGCGAAACGGGAGACCCAGTCGGTGGTCTCGGTGCTCTGAGCCACGATCGGCACGTCCTTCTTTCTGAACGGGTGAGGCTCCATTGTCACAGACCCGCGTGCGGCCGGAAAAACGGCTTTACCCCCCATGGGATACTGACTCTGTCTATCCATCCCCACGAGGAGAACGGCACCCATTCCTATGGCCCCGGTCACGTCCCTCAGCGACTCCGTCAACCAGCAGCTCGCCTCCGCCATCTCCGCAGCCCTGCCGGAGACCACCGCGGACCCGCTGCTGCGACGTAGCGACCGGGCCGACTTCCAGGCGAACGGCATTCTGGCGCTCGCCAAGAAGGCGAAGGCGAACCCTCGTGACCTGGCGACGCAGGTCGTCTCCCAGGTGGTCACCGGTGACGTGATCAAGGACATCGAGGTCTCGGGCCCCGGCTTCCTGAACGTGACGATCACGGACAAGTCGATCATCGAGAACCTCGCGGCCCGGTACGCCGACCCGGACCGTCTCGGCGTACCCCAGGCGGAGCGCCCCGGCACCACGGTCATCGACTACGCCCAGCCGAACGTGGCCAAGGAGATGCACGTCGGCCACCTGCGCTCCGCGGTGATCGGCGACGCGGTGGTCCAGCTCCTGGAGTTCACCGGCGAGACCGTGGTCCGGCGCCACCACATCGGCGACTGGGGCACCCAGTTCGGCATGCTCATCCAGTACCTGGACGAGCACCCGCACGAGCTGGACCACAAGGAGGGCGAGGACCTCCAGGAGTCCGGCCAGGCGGCGATGTCGAACCTGGACCGGCTGTACAAGGCGGCCCGCAGGAAGTTCGACGCGGACGAGGAGTTCAAGACCCGCGCCCGCCGCCGGGTGGTCGACCTCCAGTCCGGCGACCCGCACACCCTCGCCACGTGGCAGAAGTTCGTGGACGAGTCGAAGATCTACTTCTTCTCCGTCTTCGAGAAGCTGGACATGGAGATCCGCGACCCCGACATCGTCGGCGAGTCCGGCTACAACGACATGCTGGCCGAGACCTGCCGCCTGCTGGAGGAGTCCGGCGTCGCGGTCCGCTCCGAGGGCGCGCTGTGCGTCTTCTTCGACGACATCAAGGGCCCGGACGGCAACCCGGTCCCGCTGATCGTGCAGAAGTCGGACGGCGGCTACGGCTACGCGGCGACCGACCTGTCGGCGATCCGCGACCGCGTCTTCGACCTCAAGGCGAGCACCCTCCTCTACGTCGTCGACGCCCGCCAGTCCCTGCACTTCCGGATGGTCTTCGAGACGGCCCGCCGCGCCGGGTGGCTGAACGAGGACGTCAAGGCGGTCCAGCTCGCCTTCGGCACGGTCCTCGGCAAGGACGGCAAGCCGTTCAAGACGCGTGAGGGCGAGACCGTACGGCTCGTGGACCTGCTGGACGAGGCCATCGACCGCGCCAGTGCCGTCGTACGGGAGAAGGCGCAGGACCTGACCGAGGCGGAGATCGCCGAGCGGGGCACCCAGGTGGGCATCGGCGCGGTGAAGTACGCGGACCTGTCGACGTCGGCGAACCGGGACTACAAGTTCGACCTGGATCAGATGGTCTCGCTGAACGGCGACACGTCGGTCTACCTCCAGTACGCCTACGCCCGTATCCGGTCGATCCTGCGCAAGGCCGGCGACGTACGGCCCGCCGCGCACCCGGAGCTGGAGCTGCACGCGGCGGAGCGGGCCCTGGGCCTGCACGTGGACGCGTTCGCGGAGACGGTGGCCGAGGCGGGGACGGAGTACGCCCCGCACAAGATGGCGGCGTACCTGTACCAGTTGGCGTCGCTGTACACGTCGTTCTACGACAAGTGCCCGGTGCTGAAGGCCGACTCGCCCGAGCAGGTGGAGAACCGGCTGTTCCTGTGCGACGTGACGGCCCGCACCCTGCACCGGGGCATGGCCCTGCTGGGCATCCGGACGCCCGAGCGGCTCTGACGACGGCGACAGGCCGCGGCCCGTCCTCTCCCCCGAGGGAGGACGGGCCGCGGCGTGGGTGGGTCGGATCAGGGGCAGTTGGGACAGGCGTTGGCCATCCGCTTGAACGCTGCCTTGGTCTTGGATCCGGCGATGCCGTCGATCGCGCCGTTGTAGCCGTAGCGGGCCTTGAGCCACTTCTGCAGCGCCTTGATCGTGTTGGGCCCGACGATGCCGTCGATCTGGTTGCTGGGGTAGCCCCAGTTGGTGAGCCACTTCTGCATGGCCTTCCAACTGTTGGTGCCGAGCAGCCCGTCGATCGACCCGCGGTAGCCCCAGTGCTGCTTCAGCACCCGCTGGACCTTCTTGGCCTCCGCGTTGGTCAGGCCGAGGTTGTTCACCGCGAGGATGGTCACCTCGGAGCTCGCGGCCGGCTTCGTGTCCTGTGCCGCGAAGGAGGCACCCGCGGTGGCGAGGCTTCCGGCGGCCAGGCCGATCACGGCGGTGAGGCTGACGACGGTCCTCGTCAACGCGTTCGCACGCATATTTCCCCCTTGGGGTCGTGGGACGGCACTTGGTGTGCCGCCTTCTGACACATCGAGAGTGCGGGGCGGGCGGCGCGGCTTGCCACAGTTGCCGCAGAAGTGACGTCATCGTGGGATGTCCCGGCCTCTGACCTGCACGGACGCCAGCCATAGGGACGTCACGGCGAGACGTCTGGGATGGCGTTGGCTGATTCCTTACCGGTGCGGGGACCTGGTTCCGGTGTGGACCGTGGATGCTGATGCAGAATGCGACAGGGCACGAACCCGCATGGGGGGAACATGTCGCGTTGGGCAACGCTGCCCGCGGAACTGGATCCGCGCGTACGGCAACTGGTCGTACGCCTGCGCCGGCTGAAGGACCACAGTGGGCTGAGCCTGCGGCAGTTGGCGGCGCGGACCGGATACAGCCAGAAGTCGTGGGAACGGTATCTGGGCGGCAGATCCCTGCCCGCCCGGGAGGCCGTCGAGGCGCTGGCCCGGGTGGCGGGTGAGGATCCGACGCGCCTGCTGGCGCTGCACGAGCTCGCCGAGGAGGCGTGGGGGAACAGACGCGCCGGCACGCAGGCGCCGGCAGAGCCGGAGGCCCTCTCCACCGAAGCGACCGAAGCCACCGAAGCCACCGTCTCCACCGGTACGCGCTCGCCCGGCCGTTCGCTGCGCATCGCGCTCATCGCGGGAGCGGTCGCGCTGCTGCTGGCGGTCTCCACGGCCGTCCTCCTCGTCGTACGACTGGGCGGCGAGGAGGAGAGGCGGCCCACCACGTCCCTCCCCGCTGCCGCCGCGTCGGCGACCGCCCCGGCCGCGGGGTCGACGACCACCTACACCTGCCGTATCGAGCGGGTCGACGGCCGCTGGTACGCGGGCCTCAGCCGCACCCAGAAAGGCATCGTGGCGTACGGCGACGCGGGGCCGATGGTGGCCGAGGCGCAGTGCCTGCTGCGCCGGGCGGGCATCTCGCCGGGCACCGTCGACGGGATCTTCGGCCCGAACACGCAACGCGCGGTCAAGCAGGTGCAGCAGCGGGAGAAACTGGTCGTGGACGGCATCGTCGGACCGCACACCTGGAAGGTGCTACGGCGATGACGACGACGCCGTCGCCGGAACGGGCCCGGCTGGCCGCCGCGTTGCGGGAGTTGAAGGGGCGGACCGGTCTGAGCCTGGCCGGGCTCGCGTTGAAGACCTCGTTCAGCAAGTCGTCCTGGGACCGCTACCTGGGCGGCAGGACGCTCCCGCCGCGCGAGGCGGTGCAGGAGCTGTGCCGTCTGGCCGGGGAGCCGGAGGGGCGCTGTCTGGCCCTGTGGGAGATCGCGGAGTCGGAGGGGAGCGGGCGGGCCACGGCGGCGGAGCCGCGCGTTCCCACCTCGCCCTCGCCTCCCGAAGAGCCCACGCCCGACGGAAGCGCCGACGACGACGGCGCCGTGCACCGCAGGGCGACGGTCGTGGCGGTGCTCGCGTCGGTGTGCGCCGTGGCGGTCGGGGGCATCGCCGCGGTGGTGCTGCTGCTGCCGGACCGGGACGGCGCACCGCGCGCTTCGCTGTCGCCGCCCCCGGCCGTGGCCGGGCCGCGCTGCCAGGGAGAGGTCTGCGAGGGCAAGAGTGCCATGCAGATGCAGTGCGCGGGCGGGCCGGAGACCCTCGCCCAGCACCGGACGGCCTCCGGCGCCTGGCTGGAACTGCGCTACAGCCGGGAGTGCGGGACGAGTTGGGCGCGGATGTGGGCGACGCGCATCGGCGACCGGCTCGACATGACGGCGTCCGGCGGCAAGGGCGGCGACACCGGTGACGGTCCCGTGCGCAGCGCGAAGGTCGAGAACGACATCGACGCGGCCAACTACGTCGGCACGCACATGACCGTGGCCCGGCCCGGAGACGTGGTCCGGGCCTGCTTCCACCCGGTCGCGGGCGGCGAGGAGTGTTTCGACAGCCGTGTGACGAGGTGAGGGCCGTTGTCAGTGGCTGCCCCTACAGTCACGGGCATGGCGACACTTCCGAACCCTCTGCCGAGGCTCGCGTCCCTCGGTCTGCCCCTCTCGCCCGGCGGCCTTGTGCAGGCCACCGTCGACGGGCCGTGGCACGAGCCGCTGCTGTGGCTGGCGGACGACCGGGCCGATCCCGGCGACTGGGCCGCGCTCGGGCGGACGGCACCGGCCGTGGGCCTGCTCCCGGTCGTGCTGGACGTCGGTGCCGGTCATGACGGCCCGGAGCTGTGGGCGTTGACGCCCGGCGAAATGTCGTACCCGGGGGATCACGACGCCGAGGAGGTGCTGGAGGAGTTCTGGGACGAGTGCGGGGAAGAGGACGCGGACTGGCCCGGCCTCGCCGCCACCGAGGGGCCCGACTCCGCGACGGACCCGGAATCCGTCGCCTCCGACATCGTGGACGCCCTCCTCGACGGCGGCGGCCCCCTCAAGGACCCCCGTCTCGCCCTGGTCCCGGCCCGCCGCAGCGCCGACATCCCCACGGCGATCGGCTGGACGGGCCCGGCGAACCACGAGAACGACACCGGCCGCCTGTCCGCGGTGCTCCGCTCCTGGGAGGACCGCTTCGGCATACGGGTCGTGGCGCTCGGCTTCGACACCCTGCTGGTGTCGGTCGCCGCCCCGCCGACCACCCTCGCCGAGGCCGAAGCCCTGGCCGCCGAGCACTTGGCGTTCTGCCCGGACAACATCTGGCAGAGCAGCGACACCACGCTCCGCGCCTACGCCGAGAACCGGCTCCTCAACCAGCCGGCCTGGCACTTCTGGTGGGACTGACGCCACACCGGCCGTGCGGCACGCACCGAACGCCGCGGGCACCGCACGGCCCTTTCAAGAACACCCCCTACCGCAGCCCCTCCCTCAGCCTCCGCAGCCCTTCCCCGATCTCCTCCGGCGTCTGCGTCACGAAGCACAGCCGCAGGGTCGCCCGGTCCGGCTCGCCCGCGTAGAAGGGCGCTCCGGGCACGTAGGCGACATCGTGGCGCACCACCTGGGGCAGCAGCTCCGTCGTGTCGTACGACTGCGGAAGCCGGGCCCAGAGGAACATGCCGCCCTCGGGCCGGTTCCAGGCCGACCCCTCCGGCAGTGCCTGAGCCAGCCCCGCCAGCATGGCGTCGCGGCGCTCGCGGTAGACGTCCCGGACCCGGGCCACATGTGCGTCGAGGGTGCCGAGGCAGCGGGCGGCGGCGAGTTGGTTGAGGGTCGGGGTGTGCAGGTCGGCCGCCTGCTTGGCGACCGCGCAGGCCCGCCGCAGCGCGGCCGGGGCGCGCAGCCAGCCCAGCCGCAGGCCGGGGGCCATCACCTTGGAGAAGGAGCCGAGCAGCGCCGTACGGTCCTCGGCGCCCGGGTACGCGGCGATCCAGGGCACACGCTCCCCCTCGTAACGCAGCTCGCCGTACGGATCGTCCTCGACGATCCACACCCCGCACCGCGCGGCGACCTCGGCGACGGCCGCCCTGCGCCCGGCGGGCAGGGTCCGGCCGGTCGGGTTCTGGAAGGTGGGCACGGCGTAGAAGAGCTTCGGCCGCTCCCGCACCACCAGCTCCTCCAGCGCCCGCGGATCCACCCCCTCCGCATCCCCCGGCACGGCCACGACCCGCGCCCCCGCGAGGCCGAAGACCTGAAGTGCCGCCAGATAACAGGGGTCTTCGACGAGGACGGTGTCCCCCGGGTCCAGCAGCGCGCCGGCCAGCAGCGACAGCCCCTGCTGGGAGCCGGTGGTGACGAGGAGGTCGTCGGCGTCGGTCCCGAGCCCCCGCGCCGACATGCGCTCGGCGAGCCCGGTGCGCAGACTCGGCTCGCCCTCCGTCGTGGAGTACTGCAGGGCCGACGCCGGCGTCTCGGCGAGTACGTCCCGGAAGGCGGCGGCGACGGCGTCCCGGTCGAACAGCTCGGGCGCCGGCAGCCCGCCCGCGAAGTTGATCACCTCGGGCCGGGCGGTGACGGCGAGGATGTCCCGCACGGGCGAACCACCGACGGCCCCGGTCCGCGCCGCGAGCGACGGCACGGAGGCTGGGACGGGCCGGGGTGCGGGCTCAATGACGGTCATGACGCGGCTCCTTGGGCTACGGCGACGGACGGGACGGCTCGTGCCAGGCAGCCTAGAGAAGTAAATGCCGCCTACAACAAGATTTCCGCGATCCGGACCGACCGCACCCCGCACACCACCGCACACGCCCCCCCGCCACACCGCACGCAGGTCTCCCGGCGTCCCACAACACCCCACCGGGACGTACCATCCCCGCAGGTCAGAGACGGTCCCACCACACAAGCGTCCCGAATTCCCGGCCGAAGGTGGCAACCGGCACGGATGATCACGCAGGCTGGGGTCCGACCCCAACCCCCACCCAAGGAGAGGGCCACCCCATGTCCGCGTCCGTGCCCGCGTCCGCATCCCCAGCCCGTCGCCCCCGCGCCCGGCTGCTCGCCGCCGCGCTGGTGACGATCGCCGCGCTCGCGCTCACCGCGTGCGAGGACGGCCACGGCCTGCGCGACGAGGGCCCGTCGACCCCGACCAGCCCGACCGCGACGACACCCACGACACCACCGTCACCGTCGAACACCCCGTGACAGGCCTCTCCAGCAGGCCTCGCTACCGGCCCAGCCGCTGCGCGACCTCCGTCGCCCAGTACGTGAGGATGTTGCGCGCACCCGCCCGCTTGATGCCGGTCAACGTCTCGAGGATCGCCCGCTCCCGGTCGATCCAGCCCTTCTCGGCGGCGGCCTCGATCATCGAGTACTCGCCGGAGATCTGATAGGCGGCGACCGGCACGTCCACGGCGTCCGCGACCCGCGCCAGGATGTCGAGGTAGGGCCCCGCGGGCTTGACCATCACCATGTCGGCGCCCTCTTCGAGGTCGAGGGCCAGCTCCCGCATCGACTCCCGCGCATTGGCGGGGTCCTGCTGATACGTCTTCCGATCGCCCTTCAGCGACGAGGCGACGGCCTCCCGGAAGGGCCCGTAGAAGGCGGAGGCGTACTTGGCGGTGTAGGCGAGGATGGCGACGTCCTCCCGCCCGATCTGGTCGAGCGCATCGCGAACGACGCCGATCTGCCCGTCCATCATCCCGCTCGGCCCCACGACATGGGCCCCCGCGTCGGCCTGCACCTGCGCCATCTCGGCGTACCGCTCGAGGGTGGCGTCGTTGTCGACGCGCCCGTCGGCGTCGAGCACCCCGCAGTGCCCGTGATCGACGGTCTCGTCGAGGCACAGGTCGGACATGACGAGCAGTTCGTCCCCCACCTCGGCCCGCACGTCCCGGATGGCGACCTGGAGAATCCCGTCCGGATCGGTCCCGGGCGTCCCGAGGGCGTCCTTCTTCGCCTCCTCCGGCACCCCGAACAGCATGATCCCGGAGACCCCCGCCGCCACCGCCTCCGCCGCGGCCTTCTTCAGGCTGTCCCGGGTGTGCTGCACGACCCCCGGCATGGCGGCGATCGGCACCGGCTCGCTGACGCCCTCGCGCACGAAGGCCGGGAGGATGAGGTCGGCCGGGTGCAGCCGGGTCTCGGCGACCATGCGCCGCATGACGGGGCTGGTCCGCAGACGCCGCGGCCGAGTACCGGGGAAGGATCCGTACGTCGTCATGCCACCTACGCTACGCCCGTCCCGGCAGCACCTTTGCCGACGGCAAGTCGGGACGCGGCCCCGGAATCAGGCGGCCCGGAATGCGACGACCGCACCCCCGGGCCCATCCTGAAAAGAGGGCCGCCCCCCTCTGGCCCCCTCCCGAACTCCCCCCGAACCCCTCCCGCCCCTCCGTACGCACATCACGGAGGCAATGATGACCACCACCCACCACAACACCCCCTTCCTCTTCGCCCTCTCGGACATCCACGGCCCGGTCCTGCGCCCCGGCGACGAGGGTTACGGCGAGGAGGTCACCGGCTTCAACCTGGCCGCGCTGCACACACCCGACGTGGTCGTGGGCGCGACGGGCGCCGACGACGTCGTGGCGGCCCTGCGCTGGGCGACGGCCACCGGCACCCCGGTCGCGGTCCAGGCGACGGGCCACGGCGCGAACTTCCCGATCGACCACGGCCTGCTGATCAGCACGGCCCGCATGACCGACGTGCGGATCGACCCGGCGGAGCGCCTCGCCACCATCGCGGCCGGCGCGAAGTGGCGGCACGTCCTGGACGCGGCCGCACTCCACGGACTCGCCGCGCTCGCCGGCGCGTCCACGGAGACGGGCGCGGTCGGCTACACGCTGGGCGGCGGGCTCCCCGTGCTGGGCAGGGCCTACGGCTACGCGGCCGACATGGTCCGCTCCTTCCGGGTCGCCACACCCGACGGCACGCTGCGCGAGTGCGATGCCGAGCAGGAGCCGGAGCTGTTCTGGGCGCTGCGCGGCGGCAAGGGCAACGTGGGCGTGGTCACCTCCTTGACCTGCGAACTGCTCCCCCTGCCCACGATCCTGGGCGGCGGCGTCTACTGCCCCGGCGAGCACACCGAGCCTCTGCTCCGCGCCTGGGCCGACTGGACCCGCACCGTCCCGGACGAGATGTGCAGCGCCTTCACCGTGCTCCGCCTGCCCCCCGTCCCGGAGATCCCCGAACCCCTCCGCGGCGGCTTCTGGGCCCGCGTGGCGATCGCCTGGCCAGGAGACCCCGCCGAGGGAGAGCGCCTGCTGGCCCCCATCCGCGAGGCGGCCCCGGTGACGCTCGACACGGTCGAGGAGATGCCGTACGCCGCCCTGGACCGCATCCACATGGAGCCGCAGGACCCGCTCCCCGCACGCGAGTCGTGCGCCCTGCTGCGCGACCTGCCCCCCGAGGCCCTCCGCACCTTCCTCGCCCAGGCCGGCCCCGAGGTCCCCGACCTCCCCTTCCTGCTGGTGGAGATCCGCCACATGGGAGGCGCCCTCGCCCGCCCCGCCCGACTGGCCGACGCGATCTGCGCCCGCGACGCGAACTACCTCCTGGAAACGGTGGGCGTCCTGTCCGCCCCACCAGCAGCACAGGCCATCGAACAGGCCACAACATCCCTGTACACCGCAATGTCCCCCTACGGCACAGGCCGCACCCTGGTCAACACCCACGGCACCCCGGGCAACCCCACCGACCGAGCCCGAGCCTGGACCCCAGAGGTCTACAACCGCCTACGCCAGGACAAATCAACCTACGACCCAGCCAACTTGCTCCGCTTCGGCCACACGGTGTCCCCATAGAACAACGACACCTCGCGACACCGCCCCACACCATCCAGCCCGGGCCCGCACAATCCATCCCGTCCGGCTATCCGGCCCGGGCCCGCATCATCCAGCCCGTCCGGCGTTTGAGGACAAGGCCCGTTCAGGGCCGGGAGCGGGGGTCTGGGGGCGCAGCCCCCAGAGAGCACCCGGGGTCGAAGGGGCAGCGCCCCTGGGGATGGGACGGGTAGGGGCGGCGGGGGCGAGAAAACCCGGCGCGCACCCCCACCCCACCCACGCCCCGACACACCTACGTAGTGGACCGCCGCCGCCGAGCCCCCGGCCGCCGCTCACTCGGCCGAGTAACCGGATCCCCGGCCTCCAGCGCCGCAGCCCTCCGCCGCATCCCGAAGTCCGCCAACGCCTCGGCCAACTTGTGCACAGACGGCTCCGGAGCCATCACATCCACCCGAAGCCCATGCTCCTCGGCGGTCTTCGCAGTGGCAGGCCCGATACAAGCGATCACCGTCACGTTGTGCGGCTTCCCGGCAATCCCCACCAGATTCCGCACAGTCGACGACGACGTGAAGAGAACGGCATCGAAGCCACCCCCCTTGATCGCCTCCCGAGTCTCCGCCGGCGGCGGCGAGGCCCGCACGGTCCGATAGGCCGTGACGTCATCGACCTCCCAGCCCAGCTCGATGAGCCCGGCCACCAAGGTCTCCGTCGCAATGTCCGCCCGCGGCAGGAACACCCGGTCGATCGGGTCGAACACCGGGTCGTACGGCGGCCAGTCCTCCAGCAACCCCGCAGCCGACTGCTCCCCGCTCGGCACCAGATCCGGCTTCACACCAAACGCGATCAACGCCTTCGCCGTCTGCTCCCCCACCGCGGCGACCTTGATCCCGGCGAACGCCCGCGCATCGAGCCCGTACTCCTCGAACTTCTCCCGCACGGCCTTGACCGCGTTCACGGACGTGAAAGCGATCCACTCGTACCGCCCGGTGACCAGCCCCTTCACCGCCCGCTCCATCTGCTGAGGCGTCCGCGGCGGCTCGACGGCGATCGTCGGCACCTCGTGCGGCACGGCCCCGTACGACCGCAACTGGTCGGAGAGCGAAGCCGCCTGCTCCTTCGTACGCGGCACCAGCACCCGCCACCCGAAGAGCGGCTTGGACTCGAACCACGACAACTGATCACGCTGAGCAGTGGCGGAACGTTCACCGACCACGGCTATCACGGGCCGCCCGCCCTCGGGCGACGGCAGCACCTTGGCCTGCTTCAGCGTCTGCGCGATGGTCCCGAGCGTCGCGCTCCAGGTCCGCTGACGCGTCGTCGTACCGGCAACCGTCACCGTCAGCGGCGTATCGGGCTTACGCCCCGCCGACACCAGCTCACCCGCGGCCGCGCCCACGGCGTCGAGCGTCGTCGAGACGACGACGGTCCCGTCGGACGCGCCCACCTCGGTCCAGCACCGGTCCGACGCCGTCCGCGCATCCACGAACCGCACGTCCGCGCCCTGCGCGTCCCGCAGCGGCACCCCGGCATACGCGGGCACGCCCACGGCCGCGGCCACACCCGGCACGACCTCGAACGGCACGCCCGCCGCGGCGCACGCCAGCATCTCCTCGGTGGCGTAGGCGTCGAGCCCGGGATCCCCGGACACCGCACGCACCACCCGCCTGCCGCTGCGCGCGGCCTCCATGACAAGATGTGCGGCATCCCGCACCGCGGGTGACCCAGCGGTCGTTGACGCGCCGTCAACAACCGCTAGTTGAGGCGTGCCTGTGCCCGGCGCGGCGTCCGCATCGGGACCCGTGTCCGTGTGTACTTCGGCGACACCGGTTCTGGTGTGCTTGCGTACCACGTCGAGCACCTCGTGCTCGGCGACGAGTACATCGGCGTTCGCCAGCGCTTCGACGGCACGCAGAGTCAGCAGCCCCGGATCCCCGGGTCCGGCACCGAGGAAGGTGACGTGCCCGTGTTCAAGGCCGGCGGGAAGGGTGGTGGGGCTCAATGTGCTCGCTCCCCCATCAGACCGGCCGCGCCCTGGGCAAGCATCTCGGTGGCGAGTTCGCGACCGAGCGCCAGCGCTTGGTCGTGCGTCTCGGGCACGGGACCGGTGGTGGACAACTGCACCATGCGCGAGCCGTCGGTCGTACCGACGACGCCACGCAGGCGCATTTCCTTGACAATCTGCCCGTCGGCCAACAAGTCGGCCAGCGCGCCCACGGGGGCGGAGCAGCCGGCCTCCAGGGCGGCGAGCAGTGATCGCTCGGCGGTCACGGCGACCCGCGTGAACGGGTCGTCGAGCTCGCCGAGCGCGGCGAGGAGGTCCGCGTTGTCCGCGGTGCACTCGATCGCCAGTGCCCCCTGGCCGGGGGCGGGCAAAACCGTGTCGACCGACAGGAAGTCGGTCACTTCATCGATGCGGCCGATACGCTGCAGCCCAGCCGCAGCCAGCACCACCGCATCCAGCTCACCATCGCGCACGAACCGGATCCGTGTATCCACGTTCCCGCGAATCGCAACCGTCTCGATATCCAGCCCATGGCTGCGCGCGTACGCGTTGAGCTGTGCCATCCGACGCGGCGAGCCCGTACCGATGCGCGCCCCGCGCGGCAGGTCGGTGAACTTCAGCGCGTCCCGGGCGACGATCACATCGCGCGGGTCCTCCCGCACCGGAACGGCCGCGAGGACCAACTCCTCGGGCTGCGTGGTGGGCAGGTCCTTCAGCGAGTGCACCGCGAAGTCGACCTCGCCCCGCAGCAGCGCGTCCCGCAGCGCGGTGACGAACACGCCGGTGCCGCCGATCTGGGCGAGGGCCTCGCGCGAGACATCGCCGTACGTGGTGATCTCGACGAGTTCGACGGGCCGTCCGGTCACCCGGCGCACGGCGTCCGCGACCTGCCCGGACTGGGCCATGGCGAGCTTGCTGCGCCTGGTGCCGAGGCGTAGTGGCTGCTGAGTCATCGTGGGCCTCGGTTCTTCTCGGTGCTGTCCTCGGCGCGGGAGACGGAGGCCACCGTCTCCTGGTCGAGGTCGAACAGGGTCCGCAGGGCATCCGCGTACCCGGCGCCGCCGGGTTCGGACGCGAGCTGCTTGACCCGCACGGTCGGCGCGTGCAGCAGCTTGTCGACCACGCGCCGCACGGTCTGCGTGATCTCGCTGCGGTGCTTGTCGTCGAGGCCCGGCAGCCGGCCCTCCAGGCGGGCGATCTCGCTCGCCACGACATCGGCGGCCATCGTGCGCAGCGCGACGACGGTGGGCGTGATGTGCGCGGCCCGCAGCGCCGCCCCGAAGGCCGCGACCTCGTCGGAGACGATACGGCGGACCTGGTCGACGTCGGCCGCCATCGGAGCGTCGGCGGAGGCCTCCGCCAGCGACTCGATGTCGACCAGCCGCACCCCGGCCAGCCGGTGCACGGCGGCGTCGATGTCGCGGGGCATGGCGAGGTCGAGCAGCGACAGCACCGGCACCGGGCGGGGGGCCTCGGCGACCGGCTCGGGCTTGCGGCGCTCGGGGATGCGGCCGACGGTGGCCACGGTCGCGGCCAGCGCGGTGATCAGCTCGGCGTCCGTCTCGGGGCTGCGCCGCGCGGCCTCACGCCGGTCGACGGCACTGCCCGCCGCCCACGCCGCGTGCTGCTCCAGCGTGGCCGCGTCCATCCCGGCGACGGCGGCCTCGCCCAGCACAGAGAAACCTCCCTGCACGGCGGCGATGTCCAGCGGACAGTTCTCGTCGGTACCGACGCTGGTGGGCGGCAGCGGGGTCTGCCGTACGTCGGCGGGCGCCTTGTCAGCCGTACGACCGCCGTCGGCCTCTGCGAAGGCGACCGGCCGACCGGTACGGCCCTCCACCGCGGCGGCGACCTCCTCGGCCGTCAGGACAAGCCCCGTCGCACCGGTGCAGGAGACGGCGACGTCGGCACGTGTCAGCTCGACCGGCACCGACTCCATCGGTACCGCGCGGGCCAGCACGTCCGTGCCGTCGGCCTCGGTCAGGATCTCTGCCAGGCGCTCGGCGCGCTCCTGGGTGCGGTTGGCGACCACGATCTCGGCGACCCCGGCCCGCGCCAGCGTGGCCGCGGCCAGCGAGGACATCGACCCCGCGCCGATGACCAGGGCCTTCTTGCCCCGGGCCCACGCCGTCGCATCCGCGCCCTCGGCGAACTGCTCCAGGCCGAAGGTGACCAGGGACTGACCGGCGCGGTCGATGCCCGTCTCCGAATGCGCACGCTTGCCGACGCGCAGAGCCTGCTGGAACAGGTCGTTCAGCAGCCGCCCGGCGCTGTGCAGCTCCTGCGCCTTGGCGAGGGAGTCCTTGATCTGCCCGAGGATCTGGCCCTCGCCGACGACCATGGAGTCGAGTCCGCAGGCCACCGAGAACAGGTGGTGGACGGCCCGGTCCTCGTAGTGCACGTAGAGGTACGGCGTGAGCTCGTCGAGCCCCACCCCGCTGTGCTGGGCGAGCAGCGTGGACAGCTCGGCGACACCGGCGTGGAACTTGTCCACGTCGGCGTACAGCTCGATGCGGTTGCAGGTGGCCAGCACGGCGGCCTCGGTGGCCGGCTCGGCGGCGACCGTGTCCTGCACCAGCTTGATCTGGGCGTCCGCGCTCAGCGCCGCGCGCTCCAGGACGCTGACCGGGGCGCTGCGGTGGCTCAGCCCTACGACGAGCAGACTCATGCCGGCATCACGGCGGGTACGTCCCCGTCGGGCCCCTGGTCGGCGGATGCGTCGGACTCACGGGTGACGGCGGCCGGTCCGGTGCCGTCGGGGTGGGCCTCCTCGCCGGCCTTGCGCTGCTCGTGGAAGGCGAGGATCTGCAGCTCGATGGAGAGGTCGACCTTGCGCACGTCGACGCCGTCCGGGACGGACAGCACGGTCGGCGCGAAGTTCAGGATGGAGGTGACCCCGGCGGCCACGAGCCGGTCGCAGACCTGCTGGGCGGCGCCGGCGGGGGTGGCGATGACGCCGATCGACACGCCGTTGTCCTCGATGATCTTTTCCAGGTCATCGGTGTGCTGCACGGGAATGCCGGCGACGGGCTTGCCCGCCATGGCCGGATCCGCGTCGATGAGCGCGGCCACCCGGAAACCGCGGGAGGCGAACCCGCCGTAGTTGGCGAGGGCGGCGCCGAGGTTACCGATACCGACGATCACAACCGGCCAGTCCTGGGTCAGGCCGAGCTCGCGGGAGATCTGGTAGACGAGATACTCGACGTCGTAGCCGACACCCCTGGTTCCGTACGAACCGAGGTACGAGAAGTCCTTGCGCAGCTTCGCGGAGTTGACCCCCGCCGCGGCCGCGAGCTCCTCGGAGGAGACCGTGGGTACCGAGCGCTCCGACAGTGCCGTCAGGGCTCGGAGGTACAGCGGAAGCCGGGCGACGGTGGCCTCGGGAATCCCTCGGCTACGGGTCGCCGGTCGGTGTGTTCGGCCAGTTGCCACGGTGCTCCTGCGGGTAGAGCGGGGCTGTAGGCGGTCACACGTCCCTACATGACCGCCCCGTCGAAAGCAGGCTATGTCTTTGTGAACGCGTGCACAAAGATGGTGTCCGATTTGCCCGCCCAACGTGACCGGGCTCACGCACGCCCGGCGCACTGGTATGGAACCGGCGCATACGCACCATCGCTCCTCAACTCCTGGGGGCAAAACCGCACACTCTCCTCAACGATCCCCGCCCCCCAGACCAAGTCGCCGTCGATCCTAAGCCGTTTCCGGAGCACTTTGGACTACCCGGTCAGTGCTTTGCGGAGGCGATCCTCGTTCACGCGCCAGAAGGTGTGCTGGGCGCCGTCGACGAGGACGACGGGGATCTGTTCCCAGTACTGGTCGTGGAGTTGGGGGTCCTGGTTGATGTCCTTCACCTCCCATGGCACCCCCAGTTCGGCGCACACCCGCTCGATGACGATCTGTGCGTCATCACACAGATGACAGTCCGGTTTACCGATGAGGGTGACGAGCCGGTCCCGGGGGGACTTGGCTGCGGCGCGACGAAAGAGGGGACTCATGTCAGCCATTCTCGCGCGTCGGCGCCACAGGGCGCCGCCGCCGACGGAGCACGCCGTTTAACTGCGCGGTCGCGGAGAGTTCACAACCTTCCAACCTCCTGACTCCGGTAGCACCGAACAAACTGGCTATGCTCACGGTCATGGCCGCTCTTGGATGGCTCACTCCCCGTAGGCGCTCCGCCACGGCGCGGAGCGTGTTGGCTGGCGAAGCCTCGGCCGAGGCAGCGCGCAAGTCGTCGCAGGAGGCGACGGAGGTCTCTCAGGCCGAGCCGGAGTTCCCGGTGCTCGGCGACGAGCGGGCCGCCGCCTTCTTCGACCTCGACAACACCGTGATGCAGGGCGCCGCCCTCTTCCACTTCGGCCGGGGCCTGTACAAGCGGAAGTTCTTCGAGACGCGCGACCTCGCGAAGTTCGCGTGGCAGCAGGCGTGGTTCCGCCTTGCGGGGGTCGAGGACCCGGAGCACATGCAGGAGGCTCGCGACTCGGCGCTGTCGATCGTCAAGGGCCACCGCGTCGCCGAGCTCCAGTCGATCGGCGAGGAGATCTACGACGAGTACATGGCCGAGCGCATCTGGCCCGGCACCCGCGCCCTCGCCCAGGCCCACCTGGACGCGGGCCAGCGGGTGTGGCTCGTCACGGCGGCCCCGGTGGAGATCGCCACGGTGATCGCGCGCCGCCTCGGCCTCACCGGCGCCCTGGGCACGGTGGCGGAGTCGGTGGACGGCGTCTACACGGGCAAGCTCGTCGGCGAGCCACTGCACGGCCCGGCGAAGGCGGAGGCGGTCCGCGCCCTGGCCGCGGCGGAGGAGCTGGACCTGACCCGCTGCGCCGCCTACAGCGACTCGCACAACGACATCCCGATGCTCTCCCTGGTCGGCCACCCCTACGCCATCAACCCCGACAGCAAGCTGCGCAAGCACGCCCGCCAACTGGACTGGCGCCTGCGGGACTACCGCACCGGCCGCAAGGCGGCGAAGGTCGGCATTCCGGCGGCCGCGGGCGTGGGCGCGGTGGCCGGGGGCACGGCCGCGGCGATCGCGCTGCACCGGCGCCGGCGGTAGTTCGGTTTTGTTTCGACGCCTGCCGCCCGGCACGCCCGGGCGGACAGGCCAATCCGCATGCCCTACCCGCGCAGTGCCCTGTCCAGTCCCCTTGGCTGCACACGGCCACAACACGCCCCGGAGTCAGCCGGAACGCGGGCGGAATCGATCAACAAGTGGTCACTCTGCGGCACTTGATATGGCGTCAATCAGTTACAGAAGAGACGCAATCGATGATTTGAGCAACTGGGCGTAGCAGTGCCTGTACGAAGCGTTATTCTCCTCAGACGCAAACCGGTGCCTCTCCGTCGCTACGACGGGTGAACGGTTCCGCACTGCACGTGATGGAAGCTCTGCCTCTGGGAGTCCCGTGTACCCACACGTCGGGGTTGACGCCTCGGGCCTGGCTACGCTGCGCGCAACGGTCCACAACCTGTTGCGCGGCTTCGTCCCCACCGCGTACGCCGTCCCCGCCCTCGCCGTAACCACCGCGCCCGTAGGCCCGTGCTACGCGCTCGCCGACAGCAGCGCCACCGTCAGCAGACGGGGACGCTCCGCCGGCGCGGCGACCGCTCGGCGGCCGGCCGCGGACAGTGACAGCGCTCGGATGATGGATCTCGTCGAACGTGCCCAGGCCGGCGAGGCCGATGCGTTCGGGCGGCTCTACGACCAGTACAGCGACACCGTCTATCGGTACATCTACTACCGGGTGGGGGGTAAGGCGACCGCCGAGGACCTCACGAGCGAGACCTTTCTGCGAGCCCTGCGCCGTATCGGCACCTTCACCTGGCAGGGGCGGGACTTCGGGGCGTGGCTGGTCACCATCGCCCGCAATCTCGTCGCCGACCACTTCAAGTCCAGCCGCTTCCGGCTGGAGGTGACCACCGGCGAGATGCTCGACGCCAACGAGGTCGAGCGCTCCCCGGAGGACTCCGTCCTGGAGTCCCTCTCCAACGCAGCACTCCTCGATGCCGTACGACGACTCAACCCGCAGCAGCAGGAGTGCGTGACCCTCCGTTTCCTCCAGGGCCTCTCCGTCGCCGAGACCGCCCGCGTCATGGGCAAGAACGAGGGCGCCATCAAGACCCTCCAGTACCGGGCCGTGCGCACCCTCGCGCGGCTCCTCCCGGACGACGCGCGCTGAGCGCGTCCCCAGTCCCGATCCGACACTCTCTGCAACCTTCAACTCACCTTCGGTGAAAGTCTGTTGACATCGCGGTCCGTTCATCCTCCGTCCGTAACCCAAGTGCCGCGCCGCTCGTTGTGCGGGATGCAGGCTCCCTGTGGTCACTCCCTGACCGACTTCGGTCACTCGATCGTGTGCATGTGGTCAGGGCGTGCAACCCTCAGGACCCCCTGGGGAGTCGACCGTCATCACGAGAGGAGGTGCCGCCAGTGATCGCGAACGTATCGGCACACCGGCGGGCGAACGCCTTCGCCCAGGCCCTGGACGAGCTGACCGACCGGGGCTCGGCGGCCGAGCAGGCCGAGCAGCCCGATGGATCGGCACCGGCACCGGCTGCTGCGGAACAGACCGAGCGGGCGCGCCTGTTGGCCCTCAGCGAGAGTCTCGGCGAGCTGCCCAAGCCCGAGCTCGACCCCGAGGTCAAGGTGGTCCAGCGGGCCCAGCTCGTGGCCGCGATGGAGGCCATGCTGCAGGAGGGCACCGCGGGCGGCGAGGCTTCTCCCGCACTGCCCGAGCAGCGTTCGGATCGGGCGCGCGGGGCTCACCGGGCGTCCCCCCTGGGAAAGTTGCGGCCCCGCTCCCGGCTGGCCAAGGGGCTCACCGCGGGCGGGCTCAGCGTCGGTGTCGCCGCCGGAGCCTTCGGCGGAGTCTCCGCCGCGAGTTCCGACGCACTGCCCGGCGACTCCCTCTACGGCCTCAAGCGCGGCATCGAGGACTTCAAGCTCAACATCCTGGCCGACGGCGACAGCGAGCGCGGGCGCACCTATCTCGACCAGGCCTCCACCCGGCTGAGCGAGGCCCGGCGGCTGATGGAGCGCGGCCGTGGCGGACATCTCGACCACGAGTCCATGGCGGAGATCCGCCGCGCCCTGTCGGGCATGCGGCACGACGCCTCCGAGGGGCATCGCCTGCTGCGCGAGGCCTACGAGCGCGACCCGGGCTCCCTGGGCCCCATCCAGGCCCTGTCCGCCTTCTCGCGCTCGCACCGCCCCGCGTGGGGCAACCTCCGCGAGCGGCTTCCCCTCCAGCTCGGGGACGTCAGTAACGACGTGTCGTCGGTGTTCGACGCCATAGACGAAGAGGTCGCCCCGCTGGAGTCCCTGCTGCCGAAGCAGCCACCCGAGTCCGGCGACGGCAAACGCCACGGCGGCTCCGGCTCGGACTCCACCGGCACATCCGGCTCCGACCGGTCGGCCCACCCCAGCGCCGGCGACAGCGGCTCCTCCGACGGCAACCGGTCCAGCCGCCCGAGCGACTCGGCCGAGAGCTCGGGCAGCGAGAGCGACGGCCTGCTCGGCGGAAACACCGGCGGCCTCCTCGACCCACCGAAGGACACCGGCAGCTCGGGTTCATCCCCATCCAGCCCCGCCCCGAGCACCGAGCCCCCCGTGACCCTCCCGCCCTTGCTCCCGGGCCTCCTGCCCGGCCTGGGCATCGAGGGCGAGGACGCGAACTAGCCGGTCGCGGGTACGTATGACGATGGGGGCGCCCCTCTCACAAGGGGCGCCCCCATCGTCATACAAACGTTTCTCCCGTCAGAAGAAGACCGACCTGCGCTGCACCAGCAACTTGTACAGCGTGTGCTGAATCTGCTCCCTGACCTGGTCCGTCAGGTTGAACATCAGCATCGGGTCCTCCGCGGCCTCCGGCGGATAGCCGTCCGTCGGGATCGGCTCGCCGAACTGGATCGTCCACTTGGTCGGGAGGGGGACCGCGCCGAGCGGGCCGAGCCACGGGAAGGTCGGGGTCAGCGGGAAGTACGGGAAGCCCAGGAGGCGGGCCAGGGTCTTGGCGTTGCCGATCATCGGGTAGATCTCCTCCGCGCCGACGATCGAGCACGGGATGATCGGCGTGCCCTGGCGCAGGGCCGTGGAGACGAAGCCGCCCCGGCCGAAGCGCTGCAGCTTGTAGCGCTCGCTGAAGGGCTTGCCGATGCCCTTGAAGCCCTCCGGCATCACCCCGACCAACTCGCCCTGCCCGAGCAGCCGCTCGGCGTCCTCGGCGCAGGCCAGGGTGTGGCCCAGCTTGCGCGCGAGCTCGTTGACCACCGGCAGCACGAAGACCAGGTCCGCCGCGAGGAGCCGGAGGTGACGGCCCGCCGGGTGGTGGTCGTGCACGGCGACCTGCATCATCAGGCCGTCCATCGGGATCGTCCCGGAATGGTTGGCGACGATCAGCGCACCGCCCTCGGACGGGATGTTCTCCACGCCCTTCACCTCGACCCGGAAGTACTTCTCGTACACCGGGCGCAGCAGGGACATCAGGACCTGGTCGGTGAGCTCCTCGTCGTACCCGAAGTCGTCGACGTCGTAGTCCCCGGTGAGGCGGCGGCGCAGAAAGGCCAGGCCGCTCGCGATGCGCCGCTCCAGGCCGCCGTCGTCCTGGGGCCGCTGGGGCGGCTGTTCCTCACGTGTCACAGGAACATCATCCTGCGCGAAGGACCGTCCGGGGAGAGGCTGGACCTCGCGTACCAGCGCGGATTCACCGCCCTTGCGCCGGCTCCCCGCGCTCCGCCGCCGCGGCGGCCGCTGTGCGGCGCCCCCGCGGGACCGGTCGTCGTCGAACGGAATGACCTTGGCGTCCGCCATCGTTGATGCGCTCCTCAGTTGGCGCTCTGCGTCGGGGGGTGGCCGCCGCCCGCGACGGGCAGCGCGGCGATCCGGTCGACGGCCCCCGCAAGGACCTCCGGCGGCAGCAGTCCGGGCCCGCGGCTGCGGGCGAACTCCGCGAAGGTCTCCGCCGTCGTGAACTTCGGCTTGAATCCGAGCGTCTCTCGCATCTGGTCGGTCGCCACGACCCGCCCGTGTGTGAGCAGCCTGATCTGCTCCGGCGAGAAGTCCGACATACCCAGCGTACGCACCAGGGAGCCGGCCCAGGTCACCGCGGGCAGCAGCAGCGGCACGGTGGGCCGGCCCAGCCGCCGGGAGCACTGCGAGAGCAGCAGGACGCCGTCGCCGGCGATGTTGAAGGTGCCGCTGTTGAGCGTGCCCCGCTCCGGTTCGTGCGAGGCGATGCGCAGCACCTCGATCACATCGTCCTCGTGGACGAACTGCAGCCGCGGGTCGTAGCCGAACACCGTCGGCAGGACCGGGAGCGAGAAGTACGAGGCGAGCGGGGTGTCCGCGCTCGGCCCGAGGATGTTGGCGAACCGAAGCACACACACGGCGACATCGGGCCGCCGCCGCGCGAAGCCCCGCACATAGCCCTCGACCTCCACCGTGTCCTTGGCGAAGCCGCCGCTGGGCAGGGACTTGGGCGGGGTGGTCTCGGTGAAGACGGCCGGATCGCGCGGCGCGGAACCGTAGACATTCGTACTGGACTTGACCACGAGCCGCTTGACGGTGGGCGACTTCTGGCAGGCGCCCAGCAGCTGCATGGTCCCGATGACGTTGGTCTCCTTGACCATGGTCCGGCTGCCGCTGCCCAGCGCGGTTCCGGTCACGTCCATGTGTACGACGGTGTCGGCGCCGCTCTCCGCCAGTACCCGCGCGATGGTGGGCTGCCGGATGTCGGCCTGGATGAAGTCGGCACCGCCCAGATGGTGCTCGGGCGGGACCGCGTCCACCGCGACCACCCGGTCCACCTGTGGGTCACGCTGGATCCGTCGTACGAAACGGCCCCCCAGTTGACGGGCCACTCCGGTCACGAGCACGACCTTGCCCAAGATCAGCGCCTTCCTTCCAGCACTCGTATCCCAGCCGGGTTCCCCGTTGCGGCCAACTTAGCGGGTTGACGTTGCGCTGTGATGACCACCCAATGCATGAAGTGACGAGAATTCCCCCTCGCGCACTCCGACCGATACGCGTGTGGCCCCCCACCGGCTGTGGTGGGGGGCCACATTCACGCTGCTTCCGCGGCGTCGCTCGCTTGCTTCTCGCTACGACTACTCGCGGCGATTACTTCTTGTTGCGACGCTGAACGCGCGTGCGCTTGAGCAGCTTGCGGTGCTTCTTCTTGGCCATCCGCTTGCGCCGCTTCTTGATAACAGAGCCCACGACTACCCTCGCTCACTTCTCATCACTCGGTGTTTGGGCGCCATGGGCCCACACGACCTACGAGGGGCTAGCCTACCCGCCCGAGCGCTGAGGTCGTAATCGAGGGGACGAGGGTGAATCCTGAACAGCCCTGTGGATCCCCCTCGCCCGTCGCTGTCAGGCGGTTTCCACCCCCACGTAGCTCTCGCGGAGATATTCGTGAACCGCTTGCTCGGGGACGCGGAAGGACCGCCCCACCCGGATCGCGGGCAGATGACCACTGTGCACCAGCCGGTACACGGTCATCTTCGACACTCGCATCACCGAGGCGACTTCCGCCACGGTAAGGAACTGAACCTCGTTCAGAGGCCTCTCGCCAGCTTCAGCCATGACACACCTGAACCTTCCGCACTCGACGGCCACCGGCTTCCCCTTCCGGTGACTCTTCGTCGCTGCGTGCTCACTCCCCAATGTAGGGGCCTGTGGTGCGAGTGGGGAAGAGGTGCACCCATCGGCGGCCTACTGGGACAGACACGCTCGATTGAGTACGTAGCGGGTAAGCGGCAGGTAGTAATCAGACCGCACACCGTCATCAACCGGAACGGCGACGGACACGGACCCCTCCGCCTCCCCCACAAAGAGCGCGGGGTCATTCGTATCGGCCGGACCAATGACCTCAAACCCGAGCTGACCTGCCCCGCAGGCCCAGCCATGATCCCCGATCACCAGCTCGGGCAACGGCCCTCCGACCTCCGCTGCGGCCGCCAGCGCGGTACGAACCGGGAGGGGTGAGTGGGTGTGTGCGCCGGTCTCACGCCCGGTGCTCGGAGCGCCGGCTTCCCGCACCAACGCGACTCCTCGTACGTAGTCAAGGTTGTACGTGCGTAGGCCGAACCGGGTCGTTATGTCGACAGAGCGACCATGCGCAGGGGTGAGAACGGCACATCCCGCCGCCGACAACGCGTCCGCCAGGGCGGCGTAGAACCCGAGCAGCCGATGGGGGTGTCCGGTGCCGAGCAGGACAGGCGCCCTGCGCTGGGCGACCGCGGCGAGACGGTCCGCGAAGGCATCCAGAGCGGTCAGAGTCAGCTCAGGATCGATCACATCGTGACCGGAAACATACTCCGGATCGGCTGAAACCCCACACTTCTCCGCCATCAACGCAACCACTTCGGGCAGTCCCCACGCCCCTTCAGGATCGAGCCCGATCAACACCCGCGGATCGCGCGCGGCAAACAGCCGATAACTCCGCAAACTCCGCTCCCGAGAGGTCCCCACGACCCCGGCCAGCCGCGCGGCGAGCAGATGAGCACGCAGACCTCCAGCACTCAACACGCCAGCGATGCTGACGCAAGGACCGGACACATGACGCCGAAACCGGGGGTACATCGCACGGTTGGCGTAACGGGCGCGGGCGCGCGGCGACGAATACAGGGACGAAGCCCCGCCAGAACACCTACCTGGGCCTGAGTCCCGTCCTACGCCCACCGACCTCGCCCCACCCCCAGCGACTCCGGCTGCCCGGCGTCCCGACTGCCCGACTGGCCGGGCCTCCCGACTGCGCGGCCTCCCGACGCCCGGCGTCCCGACTGCCCG